>CAZSJB010000037.1:0-11688 GCA_964606625.1 uncultured Tepidisphaeraceae bacterium
CCGGATCACTGTGGCATTCTCAGGAACCTCCAATCGGGCATGGCAATGTCGGCTGATGATCCGCACCTGTCCGCCGATGAAAGCTGGCGCGTCTACAGCCTGCAGAAGGTCGAGAAGATCCGTCATATCGCGGACAATCATGGTATGACGATCCATCAACTCGCCTGCAAATGGCTGCTGATGGAACCTGCCCTCACCAGCATTATCGCCAAGTTGTTGGATGAACAGACGATTGCGGAGGTGTGTGCAGTACCGGATCTGCCCGATCTCACCGCAGCCGAGTTGGACGAGATCGCCACCGGCTATGCCCAGCACTTCGGCTTGGGTGAGGCGGCCCGTCCGCGCGATCTGCAAAGCAGCACCGCCCCCGGCGGGACCGTCCGCAGCGGTTATGTTCCACCGCCTATCCTCCTGGCCTGAGGCGGTTATTGATCTTTCATGACTACTCCACATCGCCTCCCATGCGCAACCAGACCATTGGGTTCGTTCGACAAAAACCACCAACCCTTCTGAACCCATCAAACCCCACTGATGATCTCGAAATAGCGATTTGCCGTCTTTTTGCGTGGCTTTGATTGGGTTCGTTTTCGTCCAGTCGCGCAACACGCCTCGGCTGTCGACTGCCACTGCATTTGCAAATCAGGTTGACCCGATTGTCTCGCAACATGGTGCTCCCCCTTTTTAGAGACATGGCTTCACATGCGGGAAGGAGCAGCAGATGTCTTCCCCGCCCGTCTAAAGACACAGCCAACCCGGATTTGTTGCCCACAAAATTGAAAGAAAGATTGGTCGGATCAGAGCAGGTCGGCATGAGTTCCACCATGGCCCCAATGCCACGACACATTCTTCCCCTTTGGGCAGTTACTCCGCCACGGCTTCGACCCTGGGTTGGGGGTGACGAAGGCGCTCCATCAGCACCAACCCCGCCAAGCCCGCCATGCAGGCAGGGACGACGTAAAAGCTCACGCGCAGGCTGTAGGCGTCGCCGATGGCGCCCATGACCCACGACACCACAGCAAACCCTGGAATACCGCAGCAGCTCAGCAGAATGAACAGAATCGTCGCGTCGACGGGCATGCGATCCACCGCATAGGCCTGAATGCTCGGCCAGAAACAGGCCACCGACACCCCCGCGATCAGCAGCACCCCGTATAATTGCCACAGCGCGCCCACAAAGGGCACAACCAGCCCCACCAGGGCTCCGCCGGCTGCCGACAGAAAGATCAGCCGGTGCAAATGTCGCTGCGATACCCACCAGCCAAACGCAAATCGTCCCAGCATCATCCCGCCAGCGAAGTAAGCAGTGCCGATTCCACCCGCACGCGGCGAGGCATCGTGATGCAACTGGATGTAGCTGGCACTCCAGAATGTAAACGCCCCCTCGGCTGCCCCAGCCAGCAACATCATCGGGAAAAACACCCAGAACCGCCGATGCACCAGGATCTCCCAGTGCTGGCGAATGACGTCCAGCGTGTTGATGGCCCGTTCATGCGGCGAGCGCTGCGCCATCCACAAAAACAAAAGCCCACCCACCATCGCTGCGGCGCCCAGCCCGGCCAGGATCAGCCGCCACGATACCTCGCGCGTCAGCAGTTCACCGGTGATCAACACGGTGCACAGCACCCCCACGCTCCAGAACCCGTTGACGATATTGAGGTATCGCCCCGAGTCGTCTGGATGCAGATCCTGCACCAGCGGATTGAGCAATCCTTCGACCACGCCACCGCCAATCCCCAGGAATCCCGCAGCCAGCACCACCAGCACATACGTGGGCGCCCAGGCATACAGAAACATGCCGCCTCCCAGAAGCAGCAGGCTGACCCCCAGCGACATGGCCTTGCCCCAACGGGCGGCGGCAAATCCGCTGACAACCAGCGCCGCGATGATCAGCAGCCCACGCGATGCTTCAATCGCACCTCCCTCAGCCAGCGAAAAATGCAGATCATTCGCAAGAATGACCAGGCAAATCGGTGTGATTACCGCGCTGGCTGAGTAAACCAGGAACGCGAGAATTGCGGCGTAATCCAGCGGATGAAATCGAAGTCGAGCCATGATTGATACACGCGGCTGCCAACACAGATCGGCCCAAAGGTTCGCAGAGTCTGCGCATCCAGGGTGAAAATGTCGAGATGACGCAACCCAGTTGCCCCAGGACTTGTGATCCAGCCAACAAAAGTGCTTGCGTCATGGGTGTGGATCGGTCTAATGGTACCGCGATTTCTCGCAAGGTTGTCTGTCGTACCAGGAACCACTAAACGCAAGAGGTGCTGTCCATGTCCGTTCGTCATTCTCTGTCCAGTTGCTGCTTCCAGAGCACCGAAATCCTTGAAAAGCGCACACTCCTGTCGGCGCCGCCGCAGGTGGCGGAAATTCTGGCTGACAACCGTGGCTGGGTAGAGATCAAGATCACGCAGAATCTCGCGCCGGCGACGGTCAACAACAACTCCGTCCAGTTGTACGCCTCCGGCCCGGATGGACGGTTTGGCACAGCCGATGACGTGCGCCTTACTGCCACGGTCGGGTATGACGCAGCCAATCGCGTCATCACCGCGCGCACCAACCTGCCAGCCAATACTCCCTTTCGTATCCACCTCGATGCCGACATCATCACCAGTGCCACCGGCGTGAACCTGGACGGGGAGTTCGTCACGCCTACCGGCCGCAGCGGCAACGGCACGCCAGGCGGCGATTTCGATGCCGTCACCCGCACCGCCAGTGAGTCGATCGTGCGGTTCTGGACAGAATCCGGCCCGATCAATGTCCGCCTGTATGACGACACCCCCCTCACCAAGGCCAACTTCCTCCAATACGTCAACAGCGGCGCTTACGATGGCACCTTTATCCATCGCAGCATTCCTGGTTTTGTCGTACAGGGAGGTGGATTCTTCGCCACGGGCCCGTTGGGCGTAGACGCCGTGCCGACCCATCCCCCCGTCAAGAACGAGCCCGTCCACAGCAACGTCCGCGGCACCATCGCCATGGCTAAGCTGGGCGGCGACCCCGATTCCGCCACCAGCCAGTGGTTCTTCAACCTGACGGACAACTCCGACAACCTCGACAACCAAAACGGTGGATTCACCGCCTTTGGTGAGATCACCGATGCAGCCGGCCTGGCGGTGATGGATCAACTGGCAGCGTTCCCACGGCTGAACATGGGCGGCGCTTTCACGGATCTGCCCGTCCAACCCGGCACCACCCCCGAATCGCTGAACATGCTCACCGACGCCGTGGACATCGAGCGGGTCGCCGTGCTACAGGAAGTCGTCCCGACCAATCCCTGGCGCATCGGTGCGGTTGCCGACTTCAACGGCGACGGCCATGCCGACATCCTCTGGCGCAATTATCGCTCGGGCGACAATGTCCTGTGGTACATGAACAACGGCACGCGCATCGGATCAACCACCATCCAGGGGCTGAGCAATCCGGCATGGGAACTGATCGGGGCGGCCGATTTCGACGCGGATGGCGACATGGATCTGGTCTGGCGCAATCGCACTACCGGCCAGAACACCATCTGGCTGATGAACAACCGAAAGGTCGGTGCATTCAAAGCCCTGCCGCCGGTGGTGAACCTCAACTGGAACCTGGCTGGCATCGGCGATTTCAATAACGACGGCCACGTCGATCTACTGTGGCGCCACTTCGAAACCGGCAACAACAGCCTCTGGTTCATGAACGGCGCAGTGGTGGATCAATTCCGGGCGATTCCCCCGGTGGTGGATCTCAACTTCCGGATTGGCGCGGTGATGGATCTGGATGGAGACAATCGGGCTGACGTGGTCTTCCGCCACGCCCTCACCGGCCGTAACATCGCTTGGCTGATGAACGGCAACCAGATCAAAGCATTCCATGCGCTGCCCAACCGAATCGATACGACCTGGAGCCTCGCCGGTGGTGGACAGTTCAACCATCAGGCAGGCAATGATCTGCTCTGGGTCAACAGCACGACCCGGCAGGCAGAAGCCTGGGGCCTGGTGAACCTGGTCTACACGGGCACCGTTACTCTGCCGAGCATTCCGGTGTAACCAGGAGAAGTCAGACGACCGCAGTTGCAGGATCAGCCTGAGCGGAGCGAAGCATCTCAACCATTTATGAGACGCTTCGCTCCGCCAGCATGATCGTCGTGAGAAGAGAACGCAGGATTAGTCCTGTCAACCGCCGACCGATTTATTCATTCATGCCCGCGGCGGCGGCATCCATCAGCCAAACCAGCTTGCCCACTTCGGGGTCGATCAGGCGGATGGGGGTTTCGTTGGGATGGGGCTTGTCTTCCAGCACCTGCCGAACGCGCTCGGCTTTGCCGGAGCCGGTAACCAGGATCATCACCTGCCAGGCCCGATTGATAAACGGTGCGGTCATCGTGATGCGCCAGGCATCCAGCTTGGGCACGAAGTTGGCCACGCAACGGTGTTCGGTCTCTTTCAAGGCGGGCGTATCGGGGAACAGCGACGCCGTATGTCCGTCGTCGCCCATGCCCAGCAGCACCACATCGCAGCCGGCATCGCCAAAATGATCCTTCAGCAGCAGACCGTACTCCTTGGCGGCCTCCGAGGGATCGATCTCCCCCCGCATGCGGTTGATGTTGTCCGGAGGAATCGGCACCTTGGACAGCATCGCCTCGCGGGCCATGCGGTAGTTGGAATCCGCATGATCCGGCGGGACGCACCGCTCATCGCCGAAATAGATGTGGACCTTCGTCCAGTCGATCTGGTCGCGATACGGCTCAGCCGCCAGACGTTCATACAGCAGTTTCGGCGTCGATCCCCCCGCCAAAGCCAGCGAAAACCGCCCCTTCAGCTCAACTGACTCCTCACACGCCGCAACAATCCGACGAGCCGCCTCTTCCGCAACCGCAGCCGGCGACGCTTCAACCTTAATCAGTGGTTCTGCCATACCCCAGAAGATTCGCCATCCCCCCGCGAACGTCAAGCCCATATCCGTCGCAGGCGGACTGGATCGCACCGCAACATGCGTCCCCCTCCCCCCGAAAAGCACGCACACTGAGCCGATCGCCGATTCGCCACTTTGTGCTTTCGCGAGCCCTGGAGGCAATACAGAACCCGCAAAGGCACACAAGCAACGTCACGGCGCTAGGGCCGCCGGCGAAGCAGCAAGCCGGCCATCAGCACGCCCAGTACCGACGCCGTGCCCGGCTCGGGAACGATCGTGATAGAATCGGCCGTCGCCACCAGGCTGTTCCAGAAGGATTCATTCACCGGCGACCACGCACTGACCGCGCTGAACGGGATATCCCCGACCAGCTCGTCATAGATGGTGCGATAGATCACCATGCTGGCCAGCAATGCGCCAGCTTCGCTGGAATGGTAGTAGTCGCCACTGTACAGCGATCGCGCGAAATCGCGTTCGGCAAACGCATCCCCAACCGGTGCGATGCGCGCAGCGCCCGGATCAACCGCATTGATTCCCGCAGCCGCCAAGGCATAGTTGGCCCGCACCTCGGCATGCATCTCCGCTGGACTGTCAAAGCTGGGGTTCGCGCCGTTGTAGATGGAATGGCTGCCGTAGTACGCCCACGTCTGGTACAGGATCGTGTTGACACCCGCACCACGACCGGATGCATGATTGCGGATCAGGTTATGCAGCGTCAGGGCATCGGCGATGAAATCGGCTGAGTCACCCAGGCGCGACGATTCGCGGCTGTGCCCCTGCGCGATGACATAATCCCACGTCTTGCCGGCAATGTCGGGATGGTTGACGTTGCTGGTCGGGCTGTTCTGAACGCGTGAGATATGCCGGTCCAGCTCGGTTGACCCTTCCAAGTCGGCAACGATCAGCGGTGCGGCATAGCCATCGGCAATCGCGAGCAGCCGGATATTGTCGGGCACACGCTGGCCCGATGAAGGGCCGGGCAGGATGGTGAAGCTGTTCCCGAAAAACAGCAGGTTCAGCGGCTGATCGTCGGCGGCCTGCGCCGGTGCGGCGATCAGGGCAACCGCAGCCAGCACGCATACACAAGCAAGGCGGGCGGCGCGCATAAACATTGTAGCTCCAGAGATGAGGGTCGCAGTTGGTCCAGGATCGATCGACACGCGGCGCATCGTCGCGCGATGCGCCGCGTGCGATCCAATGCATGCCGCCAGTTAGACACGACGGCGGCGCATCAGGCCAATCCCGCCCAGGGCCAGTGCACTGAGGCTTGCCGGCTCGGGAACGGGGACGACCTCAATGTGCATGCCGTTGAAGTGGAACCAGCGGGTGTCATACTCACCATCCACGCTGTTGTTGCCCGGCCCGGCAGTGACCGATACCACGATCTGGTTGTTCGCATCCGGAGCGATAAAGCCCGTCTGGGCGATATTGCTGTAGTTGGACGAAGCGTCCAGATCTGTGATGTCGACGGTCGCGCCAGTAACGGTGAAGCGCGTCTCGCGGTTATCGCTGACCGCGACACGAGAGCTGAAAAAGGTGAACTGGTACAGGGACCCCGGATCGAGGTTCGAGAGCGTCACCAGGATCTCGGGATAAGTATTCGCATTGTTCGAGCGGCGTACCGGGTGGCCGTACCCGGCCGAGGTCGCAACGGCGGTGGGGAAGTAAGCGCTGGCAGCCGATGGATCCTCGAGACCGGGGTAGGTGAGGCCCGACACAGTCCCACCCGGCCCTGCCAGATTGAAGCCGCCAAAGCCACCCGCTTGCAGCGAAATGCCGCTGGGCGAACCATCCTCGAGGTAAACGAGGTTGTCGATGGTCTGCGTGGGATAGGGGGCGTTCCCTGCCGTGTAGACCTTAGTTCCAGTTCGTAACGTCTGTATCTCCGATATTCACTCCAATGCTGGCCGCGTCTACCGCCTGCGCTGAGAACGCCAGCGCAACAATCATTGCGAATCGCTTCATGGTGTTTCCCTTCCTGTAGAGGAGGGCCTCCTGCATGTGACCGGGCCGCGGTGTGGCCGCCTGATATGAACAAAATCGCACTGCTTCGGCAGTACGACGGAGTTTACACTTGAATATGAACGCATAAAATGCGTACGTCAACGATATGAGTCGCCAAAAACTATTCTCTGACACGCATGAGGTGGCGACGCCCCGCCAAACAGACAACCGCCCCCGCTGGCATCGCAACCCTCGCCTGAACCGATTTGTGCTGCGCCTGCCGAACCTGGGGCTGGAGAAAATCTGGCTGACCGAAACCTTCTTTGAGTACGCAGGCACCTGGCATATGCATCCGCAGACGCAGGTGCTGATCGTCCTGGAAGGCGGCATGCGCCTGCAGTTGGATGACGACGTGGACTGGAACCTGCGGCCCGGTGAAGGCGCGGTGATCGGCGCAGGCGTGCGTCACTGCACGGTACACATCCCCGATACGCGGCGGATGCTGATCATCAGCCTGCTGGTCAGCAACGAGCCGCCCAACCTGCTGCACAACTGGATAACGCGATCGACACTGTGCTGGCGCTGGACGTGCGATCCGGCAATTCTGGCTGCCTCAGCCGAGCAGTTGAACCTGATGGCCCACGAGAACGGCCCCCTCAATCCGGCCCGGGTTATGCACGCTGTCTGGGGGCTGATGGTGCCACAGGGATCGTCGATGGTGCCGCGAGAGCTGACCTCCACCAGCGTGGACGGCGCCGACGCGGGCGTGGACAAGCGTGTCCTGTTCATCGAGTCGCTCATGCGCAACAGCTGCAGTGACCCGTTCGATGCCGAGCGCCTGGCGCGGTCGCTGCAACTGTCGGTCAGCCAGATGAACCGGCTGTTCAAGCTGCATCGCAACAGCACGCCGCTGCGCGTGCTCCAGCGGATCCGTCTTGAGGAGGCCCGGCAGTATCTGGTCAATTCGTCGCTGTCAGCCAAGGAGATTGCCACCCGCTGCGGGTTCGTAAACGCGGCCCACTTCTCCAAGCTGTTCCGCCAGGCGTATGGGATGACTCCCCGCGCGTACCGTGCGGCGGCGCCTGATGGGCGGCTGAAGGCGGCGCCTGGAATGGAAGGCTGAGACGAGCAGACAACCGCGCCATCAGCAAACCCCATCCTTATTCCTAACTTTTTCGATTGGGGGGGTGTCTGGTTCCTGTGGACCCCGTTGGCGGTGCGCGCCAGGGGAACCACCGGATCGACAGGATCTGATCTGATGCAGGACACGATAGCGCCCATCCAGCCCCCTTGCCCACCCGTGCCGGAACGTCATCGCCACGTTGCGCAAACGTCCGACGATTCCCGCAATGCGAACCCACTGCCAACCCAGTTCAAACCCAGTTCGCCCCCGTTTTTTCGCAATGGAGGCGGGTTTACCCCAGCCAACCCAGTTTTGGCGATATCACGCGCAAACCCAGTTCGCACTTGCGCGCCGGTGCGCACAGCGGAGGGGTTGGGGCGTGGTTTTCCGCCTGCCAGGATGGCTGCGCGACTTCACAAACAATGTCCCACCCGATAAGATGCGGGGCTCGCAGTGGTCGGACGCGTCGTTCCGGCACTGCGATACATCATTTAGGAACCACGCATTTACCGCGAACAGCGCCGAGGAAGCCATGGCCGAGCAAGCAACCGCCACCGACGTCCAGGAAGAGCAGTACACCTATAACGTCACAGTCGAGGATGCCGGTCCGGGAACCAAAAAGGTCTCGGTCGAAATCCCCGAAGATCGCATCAAAAGCGTCCTCGAAGACCAGTTCCGGGACCTGAAACGCGAAGCCGCCATCCCCGGTTTCCGTGCGGGCCGTGCTCCGCGGAAGCTCATCGAGAAGCGCTTCGCCGCCGACGTGCGTGAACAGGTCCGCCGCCAGCTTCTCAGCGAAAGCTACGAGCAAGCCCTGGAGAAGAACAACCTGCAAGTCATCGGCGAACCTGAGTTCGACAACCCTGACGACATCAAGCTGCCCGAATCCGGGTCTTTCCGCTACTCGTTCAGCGTAGAAGTCCAGCCGGAGATCACGCTTCCCGACTTCTCGCAGCTCACCATCAAGAAGCCGAAAATCGAAGTCACCGACGAAAACGTCGACCAAGCGATGAAAAACCTCCGCGAGCAGCAGGGAACGCTCGTTCCCGTCGAGGATCGCGGCATCGAAGATGGCGACTATGTCACCGCTGACGTCAGCGTGAAGCTCGGTGAAGAGCAGATCATGCAGCAGCCGGATGCCCAGCTCGTCGCCCGCGCCGGGCGCATCGCCGGCATCCAGGTGGACGATTTCGCCGACAAGATCCGCGGCGCCAAAGCCGACGAAACCCGCACCTTCACACTGCACGCTCCCGAATCGCACGCCGATGAGCGCATCCGGGATAAGGACGTGGAGGTCGAGATCAAGGTCAAGCAGATCCGCAAGCTCGAACCGGCTGAGATCAACGAGGTCTTCCTCGAATCCCTTGGATTCAGCAACGAACAGGAGCTTCGCGATGCGCTGCGTGAGCAGCTTGTCGAACGGATCGAGCAGGACGTCCAGAACTACATGCGTCAGCAGGTCAACGATTACCTGGCTGAGAATGTGGAGATCGAGCTGCCCGCCAAGCTCACCGAGCGCCAGACCGAACGCGTCGTTCAGCGTCGTACGATCGACCTGATGATGCGCGGCATGTCGCGGGAGCAGATCGAGCAGAACGTCGAGCAGATCCGCTCGGGCGCCAGCGACGAAGCCAAACGCGAGCTGAAGCTGTTCTTCATCCTCCAGAAGATCGCCGCCGATCAGGACATCGACATCAGCGAAGCTGAGCTGAACGGCCAGATCGCCATGATGGCTATCCAGCGTGGCCGCCGTCCTGAGAAGCTCAAGCAGGAAATGGCGGCTGACGGCAGCCTGACGAACCTCTACGTGCAGCTCCGCGAGCAGCGAGCACTCGACAAGGTCATCGAGCAGGCCAAGATCGAAGAAGTCGATCCGCCGGCGGCTGAGAACAAGTAAAATCCGCAGGCTCAGGGTTCGGGACCGGGGTTCAGTCTCACTGCCCATCCTGAACCCTGGGCTCCGAACCCTGAACCCACCCCAGCATGTCCCGTAAGATCAAGGCACCCCGCGGCTTTGAGGACATTCTTCCCGACGAATCGTGGAAGTGGCAGATCATTGAGCGCATCGCGCGCGAGGTGGCTGAGCTGTATCACTTCCAAGAAATTCGCACCCCTGCCGTCGAATACTCCGAGCTGTTTCATCGCGGCGTAGGCGAAAGCACCGACATCGTCTCCAAGGAGACTTTCACCTTCACCGATCGCGGTGGAGAGTCGCTGACCCTTCGTCCCGAAGGGACAGCCGGCGTAGTGCGTGCGGTCATCGAAAACAACCTGATTGCCCAGGAGGGCAGCCGGGCCAAGGTCTACTACATCGGCCCCAACTTCCGCTATGAGCGGCCGCAGAAGGGACGCCTTCGCCAACACCACCAGTTTGGCGTGGAGGCGTTCGGCATCGCCGAACCGGAGCAGGATGTCGAGTGCATTCAGCTCCAGATGGATTTCTACAGCCGGTGCGGCGTGAAGGACCTGGAGCTGCAGATCAACAGCCTCGGCGATGCTGACAGCAAGCAGCGCTACCGCGACGCGCTGGTCTCCTACCTGACGCCGGTACGCGACCAGCTCAGCGAAGATTCGCAGCGGCGGCTGGAAACCAACCCCTTGCGCATCCTCGATTCGAAGGATCCGCGCGATCAGCAACTGACGCAGAACGCCCCGCCGGCCAGCGACCATCTGTCCGAGCGATCGCGCACGCACTTCCAGCGCGTGCAGGAACTGCTTACGCGCGCCGGCGTGCCGTTTCGGGTGAACCCCAATCTCGTGCGTGGATTTGACTATTACACCGAGACGCTGTGGGAAGTGACCGCCGGTGGCTTGGGTGCCCAGAACGCCCTGGGTGGCGGCGGGCGATATGACAACCTGGTCGAGCAACTGGGCGGGCGTCCCACGCCCGGCGTGGGGTTCGGATCGGGCCTGGAGCGCCTGCTGATTGCCCTCGAAGCCCAGCAGATGCAGTTCACTCCGCGCTCCAAGCCGCTGCTGTACCTGATCAGCCAAAGTCCGGCTGCCAGCGACGCCAATTTTGACCTGCTGCGCGAGCTGCGACAGGCGGGCTATGCCTGCGACATGGCACCCTTGGGGCGCTCGATGAAGGCTCAGTTCAAGCAGGCTGATCGCGACAAGGCGACGTTGTGCATCATCACCGGCGAAAGCGAGCTTGCGGAACGGAAGCTGACCATCAAGCACCTGAGCACCGGCGAGCAGATGACCTTCCCCCGCACCGAGCTGTTTGCCACCCTCGAGCGCATCTTGCCCATCCGGTAAATGCAAGCCCGTTGCAGCACCTTCGACCGTGGATCACCGAAACGGTCAGTGCCTGATCGGCAATCCATTCCGAATGACCTTGTTGTCGAAACACACCCCACACCTGCAATTCTTGGGCCAGGATAACAGGCCAAGCCTACGCCTGACGGCCAGCGCATCTTGCAATGCGCGCCAGCCTCCTCTACCTTTTCGAGAGACAATTTCCGCAGTCCCCAACGAGGAGAACAATGGCTACCCCTGCCGTTCAGCTTTATACGCTCCGTGAGTACACCAAGACCCCGGCTGACATTGCCAAAACCCTCAAGCGCGTCAAGGAGATCGGCTATAACGCCGTCCAGGCGTCGGCAATGGGCAAGATCGACCCGCAGGAGTTCAAGAAAATCCTCGATGGCGAGGGATTGACCTGTTGCGCCACGCACATCAGCCTCGATGCCATGCGCGATGAGACCCAGCGGGTGATCGATGAGCAC
>CAZSJB010000037.1:11700-11930 GCA_964606625.1 uncultured Tepidisphaeraceae bacterium
GCGGGTTCTTCCCCAAGGAAAACGTCACCGCGCAGACATGGATCGACTTCGCCAAGCAGTACAACGAGATCGCCAAGAAGTTTGAAGGATCGGGCATTCGCATCGGCTATCACAACCACTCGCACGAGCTGGTCAAGTATGACGGCAAGACGGCACTGCAAATCCTGGTGGACAACCTCGATCCCAGCGTCTGGATGGAAATCGATACGTACTGGATCGTGCATGGTGGC
>CAZSJB010000038.1:0-2406 GCA_964606625.1 uncultured Tepidisphaeraceae bacterium
TAACCGTCGCGTTCGAGGGATATGACAATTACAACAGCTTACACGACCCCAGTAGCGGGGGGCGGCGACGGGAAGACGTCGAAGTCACCTTCACAGCCGGGTTGACCCGCGAGCTGTTCACTAACGCAACTTTACGTGTAGACTATACTTACACGGATCGAGATTCGAACATCCGAACGTCTGCCAATCAGCATCCGTTCGATTATGACCGCCACCAGGTTGGCGTGCGATTCATCTATACTTACTGATTGCCACCGCAAAGCGGGGCGTTTTGCGGAAGAGGAGCAGGTTCATCGCCGCAAACGCGGAAATCAGGGTATCGCGAAGCGATCCCCTGCTGGAAAATACGGGAAGTATGTAACCAACCACTTCCGTTTTCGCGTGTCAGTATGTGCAGAAGGCGCGATTCCCCGCCAGGAAGCGCGTCGTCGGGTCTTGAAAAAAGGCCAGGCCGCATTGGGAGCGTAGCTATGCGAAGCACCATCCGTACCTGGACGGTTCGTTCAGCCCTGTTGCTGGCGACCGCCACCCCCACCTTCGCCTTGGCGGGTGAAGCCCAGCCGATTGGCCGCATCACCGCCGCATTTGGATCGGGCACCATCGTTTCCAACGAGCAGACCCGATCCGCTGATCTCCATGCGCTGATTAACAACGATGAGCTGATTACCACCGGCGCGGGCGGTGTTTCAGTGCTGTTGACCAGCCGCGTGGTGTTAAAGATTGATGCACACTCATCCGTGCGGGTGTGGGAATCCACCGGGCAGACCAACATCCTGGTTGAATACGGTACGGTGCATGTGTTCGTCGGCCGTCGCGCCGTGGAAAACGGCTTTGTCGCTGTGCATGACGGCAACGGCCGGATCGAAACCACCACGGCGGTTTTCCTCGCCAGTTACGACCCAACGACCCGGAAGAGCTACTACGCCTGCGAAGAGAACGTGATTCGCGTCGAGCCGCGCCAGCAAGGGGCTGAACCGATCACCCTCGCAGTCGAGCAGCAGGTGACGCTGGTTGATGGCGCGGTGGCTACTCCCGTAGCCGCGATCGATCGCGCGCAGTTCTTTGAACATAAGCAGGCCTTGGAACGCCTGGGACAGGTGGCAACCCAGCAGGGGGCGGAGGTGTTCCGCCTTCGCTCACGCACGCAGGACCTGAAAGGGGCAATCCAGTCACTGTCCGCATCGGGGTGGATTGATCCGGCAACGCTGGCAGCGGATGTGCCGAACCAGACGGTTGCCACGGCAGGGGGCATCAGCAATTCGGCAGCCCGTGGCGAGCAGGGAGGTGGAATTGCCAGTGGCCGACCTGCCAAGGCTTCGGGGCTGAGTCCCAGTGCTCCGGCAGCCGGCACCAGGTCACCTGCTTCGCGCGCTCCGGCAGCACCTGCTGCACCTGCAACGGCGACTCCGCCGGCAGAGGATGCATTGGCACTCCCAGCCCAGGCGGATATTTCCCTGCCGATCAATGATCCTCCGCCGTCGATGGACGTGATCGTGGACACCAAGCCCACCGCGCCGCCTGCTGCCGACGTGGCCCGGGAGGCTGTGCCGCCGGTCGATATGCCGGCAGTGGCGACCCCGCCGGTGGATCGTCCTGTTGAGGTGGCTCAGCCGCCCGCGCCGGATATTGTTGCGCCGGTTGATATCGACGTTGGCGTCAATCTGCCACCGGTTGAGGCAGCCGTTGTGCGGCCGGTCGATGTCGCACCGCCCCCCGGGGCGGATATTGGCATTACCCCAGCCGAGCCGATGGTGCCGATTGACGTTGCGGTGAAACCACCGATCGATGTGGATGTGAAACCACCGGTTGACGTGGCGCCGCCGGCTGCCACGCCGCCCGCCGATGTAATCGTCGCCAAACCGCCGGTTGATGTGGCTGTGCGAAATCCGCGGAAACCTGTCGTCGAACCGCCGGTGGAAGTGCCCGTTGTTGCCCCGCCTGTTGCGGATATCGGCATTGCTTTGCCGATCGATAAGGGCACGGTTCTGCCCAAGCCAGTAGATATCGGCATTACGCCGCCGATTGATCCTGGCACTGTCGCGCCGCCGGTTGCGATCAAGCCACCCGTAGATATCAAGCCGCCGGCGGTGAGCGGTGTTGTGAAACCACCGGTCACTGTGCCGCCGCCCACCGACATTGGCGTGAAACCGCCCGCCGATATCGGCATCAAACCGCCGGTGGATATTGCGCCGCCGCCCACGGATATCGGTGTGAAGCCTCCGGTGGATGTCGCACCGCCTCCACCCACGGATATTGGCATTAAGCCTCCGGTGGACGTCGCACCACCTCCGCCGACCGACATCGGTATCAAACCGCCGGTTGACGTTGCGCCGCCTCCGCCGACGGATATCGGCATTAAGCCTCCGGTGGACGTCGCACCACCTCCGCCGACCGACATCGGTATCA
>CAZSJB010000038.1:2506-9487 GCA_964606625.1 uncultured Tepidisphaeraceae bacterium
AACCGCCGGTTGACGTTGCGCCTCCGCCGCCGACGGATATTGGTGTCACGCCGCCGGTCGATGTGTCTCCGACAGTTCCACCGGTCGAGCCGATCACACCGCCTCCAGCAGTTGACCTGCCTCCCGCACCGCCGGCTGCCCCGACACCCCCGGTGAAGGTGCCGGATGTCACGCCGCCACCCACCGAGCCGTGATCTGCTCACGACAAACGATCACCCATCGCTGGATTCAGAACCCTGAACTGGCGGTGGGTGATCGGCCGTCTGCCGGAGCACGCGTGGAAGCTGCCACACTTATAGCCACATCAGCCGGTTGCCCAGTGACGTAGCCATCATTCCTTAACCGCAGCAATCGCGTAGAAGGGACGTCCTTCGCGAGCGTATTTCCGCTCGAAGTTCGTGCCGACAAACTCACCTTCGCCTGCTGTGGAGGGGGTGTTGTAGTCGATGACTTTCAACTCGCTGCCACGAATGGAGGGTTCGATGTTCTCCTGGAAGTATTCCAGGTGATCAGTAACCACCTGAAGCCGGCCGCCAGGAACAAGAATGCGCTGCACGAGAGGCATGAACTTCGGCTGAATTAGCCGCCGCTTGTGATGGCGGGCCTTGGGCCAGGGGTCGGGGAAGTAGATGTGCAGGACGCTGATCGAGGCGTCGGGGACGAACTCGGTCAGGAAAAATGAAGCTTCCGCTCTTACAGTCCGGGCATTGAGGCACTGATTGCGCCGAAGGCGATCTGACGCGTACCGCCAGAACCACCGTGCCCATTCGATGCCAAGGAAGTTAGTGTCAGGACGAGCCTTGGCTTGCTCGGTGATAAATGTGCCCTTGCCAATGCCGATCTCAATCTCGACCGGATTGTCATTTCCAAACAGTTCGTTCCAGTTCAGCGGCCGTGGCAGCTTCTCGATATCCAGGCCGATGGGTTCCACAATGAGTTTATGCTTGGTCTGCATAGGAGGGGAGTGTAACGAATCAGCAGCGGATATCATCGCCCAACCTGTGGGGCCGTACAGCCGTTTCTGATAACAATGCTCACTGGATGATCACTTCGATCTGCAGGGGCGATAACCCATCGATGGCGGATTATCGGTCTGTGCATGGAGATCTGGAGCGAGGGGAGTGAGTAAACAAAGCAGGGAACATACGCAATTTGTGCTATTTTTATAATCAATCTGCGGTGTACTGTGAGGTAGCTTGCAAAGTGGGATTCCGACTTCGCCGATAGACATGGGGAATCAAAAAAGGGGAGAGAGACACACACCGTGAAAACCATGCTTCAGCAGAAAATCGTCCAGTGTCCGGACTTGCCTTTGCTGCCGGCAGTTGCGCTGGCGGTGCTGAAGTACACGGATAACGAGCGCATCGAGATTGCAGATCTGGCTGCCATCATTGCTCGTGATCCAGCGTTGTGCGCCAAGCTGCTGCGCGTCGTGAACAGCAGCATGTATGGCCTGAATCGGCAAGTGACCGACATTACGCAGGCGGCTGCGCTGTTGGGTGTGCAAGGCGTACGCACCCTGATCATGGGGTTTTCGCTGGTCAATGTTTTTCAAGGCAAGAAATCGGGAGGATTCAATCACCTGCAGTACTGGCGACGATGGATGTACGCCGCAACAGCAGGGAGGGAAATCGCCAGCCATGTGTACCCCAATCGACGCGAAGAGTGCTTCGTGGCTGCGCTGTTGATGGATATCGGCGTGCTTGCTTTAGACAGGGTGCTCGGAGAGCGCTACCGCGCTGCGTGGGATCGCATCAGCTCTCACACGGATCTGCCCCTGATCGAGACACACATGTTCGGCATGGATCACGCCGAGGTAGGGCAACTCCTGGCGATGCAGTGGAAGTTGCCCAGGATGCTTGCGATTCCAATCGGCGCGCATCACAACCCGCTTGACGTTGAAGATACAGAGCTAAGGCAGATCACCCACATCCTCTGGCTGGCAGGTCGCTGTGCCGACATCTTCGTGACCGGCTCCCAGGTAGCCGAAGGCATCCGGGAAGTGCGCCGGGCTTTTGCCCAGCAATATCAGATGACCGAGCCACAGTGCGACAGCATGCTTTGCACAATCGGGCGCAAGACCGCCGAACTGGCACATCTGTTCGATGTGCGCCTCAATACACCCGTTAATTTCGAGCATGTCGTGGAAAGCGCAGCCATCCCCTGACCGAGTTGTCATTGGCTGAGAAGCAGGGGGCCTTCACTGTCAACCGCCGACGAGCAAAGCGCAAAACGCGAAACGGGCAGATGACGATCATTCCCTGCACGCGAGGGATTCTGCAATCCGCCGAGTCAGTCATGCTGCATGATGTCTCCTCAACGGGTTTGGGATTTACCCGTGAGAAACCCATGCAGAAAGGGGAGCAGTTTGTCATTCAACTGCCCGACCCGCAGAGTGGCGTGATCAAGACGCTGCTTTACACCGTCGTGCGTTGCAGCATGCACGGAAAGGTCGCTAGTATTGGGGCGGAACTGACCAGCGTGCTCCGCCCCGAATCGATCTTCAAGTTGCCGCCAATGCCGCAGGCAGCGTAAGACGCAGCGTCATTCGCGTCGAAGGCTGCTTCGCGCATTGGCGCCGAAGGCTTCTTCTAGAAAAGCCTTCATGGCCTGCCAGGAACGTTTGTCGGCCTTTTCATGGTAGGCGATGCCCTCGATGCCATGCTGATCGGCTTCGGGACTGGTGAAGCTGTGGACGGCGCCGCTGTAAGCGACGAAGACCCAGTCGGCGCCAGCCTCATCGAACTCCTTCTGCATTGCGGCGATCTCCTCCTGGGACACCAGCGGATCGGCTGCTCCATGCAGCACCAGGATGCTGGCCTTCACCTGGCCTTTTTGCGCCGGCTGGGCGGTTGCCAGCCCGCCGTGGAAGCTGATGGCCGCGTCGATATCCGCGCCGCTGCGGGCTACCTCGAGAGCGATGGTGCCGCCAAAGCAGTATCCCATGATGGCGATCTTTTGATTGTCCACTTCCGGCTGGGCTCTCAGGGTTTCGATCCCAGCCAGTGCGCGCTGACGACCGAGTTCACCATTTTCGCCACGATATTGAGAGGCCCATTCTCCCGCCTGCTGTGGATCATTCGTCGTCCGCCCATCGCCATACATGTCAATGGCGAAGGCCGCATAGCCCAGTTCCGCTAGCTCGCGGGCACGGCGCACGACGTAGTCGTTGCGTCCCCACCATTCATGTACCACAACAACCCCCGGCCGCTGGCCTTCGATGGCATCGTCGTATGCCAGGATGCCTTTCAGCCGCGTATCGCCATGCGTGTATTCGATTTCACGCGTGACAATCTCTCCCATTACACTCGAACTCAACCAGAAAATTGCGAGAATCGTACAGATGAGAACTTTCATGAATCGACTCCTTTCCTTCGCCGCATTGTAAATCAAAATCCCATCCATTTCCGCGCATGAAACATTGGGGCTGAGACTGCACCCACGAATGGGCATCGCCTGGATTTTCGGCGACGTAGCGGATTTTAGTGTCCTTGTCGCAAGATGATTTTTAAACTTCTTTATCGCTAGTGATGTGGTAATCACCCTTACCCTGAAATCAGAAAGCGAGATGACCAACCAAGTAATGCCATATCGGAGCATCACCAGTGAGGATCAGCAGTTGATGCGGATCCGGTCCCGGCTGGCGGAGCGCACCGGCGGATCAATGGCGCTGGCTCTGATCCAGATTGGGGGTGGGGTGATGATGACGCTGCTGGTGGCAGCCGTTGCCGCATTTCTGTTGGCGTTTGCAGGCATGGGGATGTCATTTGCTTTACGGTTCTGGATCTGCTGGATCGCACTGACGCCAGTGCTGTTGTGGTATGAGCGTCGCACCCGCGGAGCTGCGACAGAGGGAATGCTCGATGGATTCGATGATCGACCCGCCAGTTATGGTGAATGGGAAATGCGCCGAACTACAGGAGTGGCGATACTGTGGCTGGAGTTTTTCCTCATTGGTCCGCGGTTAATCTACTGGGGGGTGGACCACTGGCGGGAGCGTCACAGCGATGCGCCCGTTGACCTGGAACGGGCAGCCCAGGTGGTAATGGATCTTCTGGTAGCGGACGGCGGCGTGCATCCGAAGCAACTGCTGCATGAAAACGAAACCCTGGCGGATTTGGCGCCGGTGCTGCGCTACCTCGAACGCCAGGACTGGGTGGGGATTGCCAAGCGTCGCGATCGTGTCTGGCTGCTGACCGAAGCCCGCTCACGCTTATGACTGTTTTTCAATAACTGATTCCGACTCACTCAATGGAGTTGATATGCCCACGTTGATTCATCGTCGTGTGGAACTGGCGAATCGGGGGGAGAATCCTGGTGTCATCGGCCGGACCCGGTCCGGATGGGTCGTCATGGGGGACCGGCAGGTCGTACGGGGGTATTGCCTGTTGCTGCCCGATCCGGTCGTTGGCACGTTGAATGATCTGGCGGGCGAGGCGCGTGATCAGTTCCTGCGCGACATGGCGGGGATCGGCGATGCTGTGCTGGCGGTTACGCAGGCAGCCAGGATCAATTACGAAATCCTGGGTAACCTTGAACCTGCTCTCCACGCTCATGTTTTTCCCCGATATGTGGACGAACCAGCCGAGATGCGCGCTCGGCCGATCTGGTTTTATGACTGGAATCTGGCGCCCGCATTCGATCCAGCCGGACATGCTCCGCTGATGGAACAGCTCCGCGAAGCAATGAAGCAGCGAAATGTAATCATCTGACCCTTGAGGCACGGGCGATTCCATGCCGGCTGAAGCAAGTCCTACGAATTATCCTGGAGGGACTTATCTATCCGGATCATTGGGAATGGCGCGGAGGACAAAACGTTCAATATCACGATTGAGCTGATCGCGCACAGTGGGGATGTGATACATCATGTGTCCGCCCGTGTAGTAGCGATGGGTGATGTTTCGCCGAAGCGAATCATCAAGCTCCAGGTGGTTGATCGTGTAATCGGTCGCGAAGAAGGGCGTCGCCAGGTCATGGTAGCCGCTGGCGAACATCACCTGCATTGCCGGATTTTTCACCATTGCCCGTGAAAGTTCCGTAGCAAGGTTGGTGTAACCGGAGGACTTGCCGTAATTCCAAGGGAACACGCGCCGTGAGAGCACTTCGTATTTCAGATCCGAGGCATATGCCAGCTCACTGCGCACGTAATCACCGAACGTCGAGGTGTAAACCGGCAGGAAACGTGCCAGGCTGGGATCGTGAGAAGGGGAATCGTCCAGCGGAGTGGCCTCAAAGCCGGTCAGGCGGGCGTCGAAGCGGCCAATAACGCGTTGCTCGTCCGCCTGTAGCTGATTCATGAATCCCCATTGGTTGATCCGTAGGTTCGCGAGGCGGACATACCGCTCATCCAGCCCCGTGTAGCGCATCAGTTGCTTCAGGATGGCAGTGCGACGCTGTTCGTCCAGCGACGCACCGTGCGACAGTGCGAGAAGGTAGGTGTCAATCGCCCAGTTGCGGACTTCTGCCAACAGGTCATCGAGATTCCGCTGCTGAAGGTCTTCCACCAGCCGGCCATGATGGTGGGCAACGGCCACCAGGGTGGGCAGAAACAGCACATATGGCAGATCACGATGTGCGTTGGGTGAGATCGTCGCGAAATCCAGCACCGAGGAGATCAGCACGATGCCATTGAGGGCGATGCCGTGGTGATCCAGCAGATGCTCGGATAAACCCGCAGCGCGGGTCGTGCCGTAGCTTTCACCGGCCAGGAACTTAGGGCTGGCCCACCGCTGGTAACGGGTGATGTAAAGCCGTATGAACTCTCCGACGGCGAGGATGTCTTCCTGCACGCCATAGAACTGATCGGGATCCTGACCCTCAGCCGGTCGGGAAAAACCGGTGCCGACAGGATCGATGAAGACCAGGTCGGCGAAGGTCAGCCAGGTAGTGAGATTATCCGTCAGCTTATAGGGGGGCGGAGGAGCGCTGCCATCCTGGGGAAGATCCAGGACCTTGGGCCCGGCTGTGCCCAGGTGCAGCCAGACGCTGGCTGCGCCCGGTCCGCCGTTGAAGACGAAGATCACCGGTCGCTGCCGTCGATCGATCGCTTCACCCGTCCGCTCATAGGCTACAAAAAAGACATCCGCTCGCGTTTTCCCTTCATCGGAGGTCAGGGGCATGCGTCCTG
This sequence comes from uncultured Tepidisphaeraceae bacterium, assembly GCA_964606625.1. Taxonomy (GTDB): domain Bacteria; phylum Planctomycetota; class Phycisphaerae; order Tepidisphaerales; family Tepidisphaeraceae; genus CALEKX01. The sequence goes on from CAZSJB010000038.1 coordinate 8,634, forward strand.
CGGTGGCGCGATACGTGAGTTGGTCTTCGGGCAGCGCCAACATGTGATCGGTTACGACCAGATCGGTGGCGAACGCAGGTTGCGTTGCCGGAGGCTGTACCGGCTGGGTTGCCGGCGCCTGGGCGAAAGCGGGTGTAATCAGCAACAGTCCGATCAATATCGCGCGGTACATGGGATGGAGTGTAGAAGGCAAGACCCGCAGAGGCACCCGCAATTTGCGGCTGCCGTCATGTTCCATGCCGAATGTGATGGTTCGCGTAGGCCAATGCAATGCCATAGAGCGTCAGATCACCGTTAATGGCATGAATCAGTTCCCAGTTTTCGAAGAGCCGCGGCGCATCGCCGCCGGTGGCGATGATTTCAGGCCAATTGCCCAGCTCGGTGGCATAATTTTCCACCAGTTCCTTGACCATGCCGCGAATCCCGTGGAATGTGCCATGGAGGATTGCTTGCTGCGTGTTTTGGCCGATGGGGCGGTCAGGAATCGAGAAATCAACCCTCGGCAAGCGTGCGGTACGCTCATGGAGGGCGTTGAGGATCATATCCACACCCGGAGCGATGGCGCCGCCCAGAAACTCGCCGGCATCATTGCAGACATCGACGGTAATGGCGGTTCCGGCATCGACAACGACGCACGACTTGCCCATCTGTTCATAGGCGGCCGCGACGTTAAGAATCCGATCAATACCCGTCTCGCCGGGAGCATCGGTCCGCACCTTGATCGGCAGATCCAGATCCGATCCCACCCACTGCACAGCCTGCTTGGTGACCTGGTCAACGGCATGTTCCAGTGGTTCAACCAGAGCCGGATTGACCGCAGCACCCGCAATGCCCGGTTGTTCGGTATTGGCAAT
>CAZSJB010000038.1:9509-11831 GCA_964606625.1 uncultured Tepidisphaeraceae bacterium
GGGTATTCCCCACATTGAGCACCATCAGATTGATATCCATCCCCGCATGATATCGCCCCGGGCGGCCCCCGGCCACTGGAGGGGTGGTCAGGTTCGGCTCAAGATCAGGCACTCCGGCAGAAGCAGCATTCTGGTATTATCGGATTTCATCTTCTTCACCAGGTGACACAGCAAATCACGAAAGGGAAGAGTATGTCCAAGCAGAATCGTAATCGGATTACACATCGTGCGCGGACAGACTGGGTGGGAATGGAGAAGGTTGAGTCGCTTGAGCGGCGGTTGATGCTGGATGCGGGTGACCTGCTCGACAGCTTCGGCACGGACGGGCTGGTCACGACGGATTTCGATTCCAATGTTGATCGCGGATATGACATTGTTGTTCGGCCCAATGGGCGGATCGTAGTGGTCGGAGAGGTGACCCGTTCCGGATCGGGGCTGGATTTCGGGATTGCCCAGTACCTGTCCACGGGAGAATTGGACAACAGCTTTGGGACTAATGGGCGGATCGTTCTGGATCTGGGATCGGCTGTGGATTCCGCCTATCGGGCGATATTCCAGGCGGACGGGCGCCTCCTGGTTGGCGGGCGCAGCGGCGCAGAGGGGGTTGTCGTGCGATACAACGTCGATGGCACACTGGATACGACGTTTGCCAACAGTGGTATCGTCCGTTTGCCGGAGCTGGCAGAGGTGCGTGGCATTGGCATCACCTCACAGAATGAAATCTTGGTGGCTGGCCATACGCCATCGGGTCAGTTCGGGGTGTTGCGCCTGGATCAAACCGGCCAGCTTGATACCACGTATGGCGCAAGCGGACTGGCGACATCTACCTTCGCTGCCAATGTCACGGCGCGGGATATGGTGGTGCTGGCCGACCAGGCGTTGGTAATAGGTTTCGAAGCCGGCATCGGCATCGCAATGGCACGCTTTACCGAATTGGGTGAGCAGGATGAGGACTTTGGCACGGACGGCGAGGTGATTACGCCCAATGGGCGTGCCGAAGCCGTGACGGTCCAGGACGATGGCCGCATCGTGCTGGTGGGTGAGCGCGGCGGTGATTTTGCTGTCTTTCGCTACACGCCGACCGGAACGCTGGACAATACATTTGACAGTGATGGAGTCTTTACCCTGAATGTAGCCGGAACCGATGTGGCGTACGGTGTTTTCATCCAGGATGATGACAAGATCGTGGTGGGGGGCAGCAGCCAGGATGGCTCCAGCCAGTCCCGCGTGGCTGTGTTGCGGCTGAATCCGGATGGGACCATCGATTCCGACTTCGGCAATAGCGGCGTGGCGACGACCGACAGCAACACCTTTGAGCGTGCCCAGGACGTCGCACGGGCTGGGGATGGGCATATCCTCGTAGCTGGTGATACGCAGAATGATTTTGCGGTCTGGAAGTTCCAGGCATCCGATCGGGGCACCATGCCCCCACCCGATGATCAGCCGCCGACGGCTACGCTGAATGTCTCCGACTTCGAGCCGCCGATTCTCAGTCATACGTTTGATGTCACTTACACGGATGATGTTGCGGTTCTTTTCAGCTCAATCGGTAACGGCGATCTGCGGGTAATCGGGCCGAACGGCTTTGTAGCGCCGGCACAGCTTCTGTTCACCAGCACCTTCAGCAATAGTGCAACGATCACAGCCACCTATACCTACGACCCGCCCGGTGGGGCGTGGGGCATCGAGGATCTTGGAACATATACGATCGTCATGAGCCCGCTACAGGTGCGGGATGTCACGGGTAATTATGTGCCTGGTGGGGCGCTGGGTACATTCACGGTCGGATTCACGCAGTTTGACGAACTGGTGCTGGGAACTACCGAAGATGACAAAATTACGCTGGTTCAGCGTGGTTCGGTGCTGATCGCAACGGTCAACGGCAATGCCCGCCAGATTCCGATTACCAGCTCGGTTGCCATCGTTGGTCTGGATGGCAATGATCACATCTGGGTGGATGCCGATGTGGACGTACTGCTGCACGGCGGACGAGGCAATGATATTCTCATCGGCGGGCGCGGTAATGACATGCTCGTCGGTGGCGAAGGCAGTGATCGCCTTGCAGGCGGAGCGGGCAACGACACGTACACGTTCGAAGAGCCGGTCAATTTCGAGTTGGATACGGTGGTCGAGCGGGTGGGAGGCGGCAGCGACACCCTCGACTTCAGCGCCATCACATCGCGACTCCATGCGGATCTCAGCCAGTCTCAGATTCCGCTGTCGCATCACCGCCGGCATGTACATCCGGGCAGTACCGGGATGTTTGACCATTTTGAGACGCTGATCGGTGGCCAGGCGAACGATTTCCTCAAGGGAAACATT
>CAZSJB010000039.1:0-11654 GCA_964606625.1 uncultured Tepidisphaeraceae bacterium
CCAGAGATCATGAATTTCATTGTCAAGGAAGCCCGCGGCGTGGTCTGCCTGGCAATGGATGGCGCGCTGTGCGACCGCCTGGACCTGCGGCCCCAAGTGGAGCACAACACCGCGCAAATGTCGACTGCATTTACAGTTACGATTGATGCGCATCCGAAATTCGGTGTCACCACCGGCGTGAGCGCCCGCGATCGGGCCATCACCGTCCAAGTGGCGATCGCCGACGATGCCCGCCCGCAGGATCTGCTGCGTCCGGGGCACATCAACCCGCTGCGCGCCCGCGACGGCGGAGTGCTGGTGCGTGCGGGGCAGACCGAAGGCAGTGTGGACCTGGTCCGTCTGGCGGGGATGAAGCCGGCTGCCGTCATCTGCGAAATCATGCGGGACGATGGCGAAATGGCCCGTCGCCCGGAGCTGGAGGAGTTCTGCCGCAAGCACCAGCTCAAGATGGCGACCATCGCCGACCTCATCAGCTATCGCCTGAAGCGCGAGCAGTTCGTCAAGCGAATCGAGGAGATTGTCCTGCCCACGCGCTGGGGCATATTCGATCTGATCGCCTACGAGACGATCGTCGACCATCAGCCGCACCTGGCGCTGTGCAAGGGGGGCGTGGGCAAACTGGACGACAACGGCCAGCCGATCATTCACGAGGAGCCGACCCTGGTCCGCGTCCACAGCGAGTGCCTCACCGGCGACGTGTTCGGCAGTGGCCGGTGCGATTGCGGCGATCAACTCGCAACCGCCATGCAGATGATCGAGCGGGAAGGCAAGGGCGCGCTGGTCTATCTCCGCCAGGAAGGACGGGGGATCGGACTGGCGAACAAGCTGCATGCCTATCGGCTTCAGGACCAGGGATTGGACACCGTCGAAGCCAACCTTAAGCTTGGGTTACCGGTCGACAAGCGCGATTATGGCATCGGCAGCCAGATTCTCCGGGACCTGGGGTTGCGCAAGCTGCGCATCATGACCAACAACCCCAAGAAGATTCACGGCATTGATGGATTCGGATTATCCGTCGTCGAAGAAGTCCCCATTCGCATCAGCCCTGGCGAACACAATCGCGAGTATTTGGAAACCAAGAAGCTGAAGATGGGGCATCGTCTGTAGTCGCCCGTTTCGAGTGCCCCCCAACTCACAACAGGCCACTGATGGAAAAGCTGATCTGTCCAGAATGCGGCGGTGTCATCGGATCGAAAGATCCAGCCGAAACTCCCTGCACCTGCGCCACCACGTCGAGACCGGTGGACGATGACGATTACCCCCAGGCTTCAGCCGCCGCCACCCCCGATGCCCCTATCGAGGCTGAGCCGGAAAAGGTCTGCCGCATCTGTGGCAAGGATGTCACCGGCACCCGCCGATACAAGGATTCACTGGGCTACTGGTGCCTGGACTGCCACCGCGCCGACGCCGAGAAGCGAACCGCCGGCATGGCCCGCTGCGCCAGTTGCACGCGCATGTTCCCGGTGGGCAAGTTGATCGAACTGGATGGTCAGCGCCTGTGCTACACCTGCAACAAGGAGCGCATCGCCCGTCAGCGCCAAAAGCTCCGCCAACTGGCTACCGGGCGCATTTATAAGCTTCATGAGCAAAGACAACTGCTCATCCTGGTGGGCATCGCCACCGTGCTGCTGCTGATCATTCTGCTACAGCGGCTGGGATGGATTTGAGTGGGCGCAGAACGGTGTCCTGTGCTAGCTATTGTCTGGATCTACCAGGAATGCGCTTACCCCTCGTTCGCGCACCTGTTCGAGGGTTACCGCGCTCTCCGCGGTGAAGGATCCCACGGCGGTGCGCCGCAGCGCGGTCAGATATGCGCCGGTTCCCAGTTGCTGGCCAATGTCGCGTGCCAGCGAGCGAATGTACGTGCCCCGGCCGCAGCGAACCTGAATGCGCACATAAGGCCACGCGTATTCCAGCACGTCAATTTGATCGATCCGCACTGGGCGCGGCTGGAGTTGGACCACATCGCCGCGGCGCGCCAGGTCGTAGGCGCGGCGGCCATCGATTTTCATCGCGCTGTAGACGGGTGGGGTCTGCAGGATCGTGCCAACAAATCGGCTGACCACTGTACGGATATGCTCGCCTGTGGGGATGGGCGGGTCGACCACGGGTTGCTCGGGAGATTCGGGGTCGTCAGTGGGGGTGGTGGCGCCCAGCTTCAACTCGGCTGTGTAGGCCTTGGGGGCATCCATCAGCCGCTCGCAGAGCTTGGTCGCCTTGCCGACCAGGAGCAACAGCACGCCGGTGGCAAATGGATCCAGCGTGCCGGCATGACCGATTTTTGTCTTTCTGGGCAAAAGGCGCTTGACGGCATTCACCGCCCGCGCGGAACTGATGCCCGCTGGCTTGTCCAGATTCAGGATTCCCTGCGGGGATGGCGTCAACTCAGCGGCCGGCAGGTTGGAGAAACGTCGCTGCATGCACAATTCCACTGTTGAGCAATTCAATCAGAGCCATTAACGTTTGTCCACCATGCGATGGACGCGCGAAAAGATTATTCAGCGGCTTAAACAGCTGCATCGTCAAAAGAAATCCCTGTCATACAACGCCATGTGCGGCATCGATCAGTCGCTCGTGTCGGCATCGGCGTATCACTTTGGCAGTTATCGCCGTGCGGTGGAAGCCGCCGGCATCGATTATGCCGACGTGCTGCGCCGCCCGCGATGGACGCGCGAGCGGATCGTGCAGCTCATCAAGCAGGCCAGGCGCAAGCGCGAAGATCTGCACTGGTCGGCGGTGACCCAGCGCGGCGACGAGCTGGGCAAGGCGGCGTTCGCGTCGCTTCAGCCGCGGCTGTTCGGGAAATGGGAACGCGCTCTGGAGGCGGCAGGACTGGATGCCGAAGACGTCGCCCGCTACCGCAAGTGGACGCGCTCCAGTATCACCCGTGCACTGCGTGAGCGGGCCAGCCGCAAAGAGCCGATGAACTCCGGCGCACTGCAGGCGCAGGATCCCGGCCTGCACGCGGCGGCTGTACGACACTTTGGCAACTATGATGCCGCATTGCGCGCCGCTCGCGTCAATCCGGCCACCGTTCGGCGACGTCGTGCCTGGACAGAGGAAGAGGTCCTCAAATCCCTGCGCCGCCTGGGGCGGGCTGGGGAGCGCATGAGTGACTCAGCCATCCGCACGGAACATCCGGCCCTCTACGGCGCTTCGGTGCGCCTGTTTGGCAGCTTCACCAGGGCCCGGGCGGCGGCGGGCATCAAGTTTGTCCGCAAGGCAGCTGCACAACCCGCGAAAACGCGCAAAACGGCCCGTAAGAAGAAGACAACCACCGTCAAGAAATGATCCACCAGATGCCGCGGATCAGCGCCACGACAACGGCGATCAGCCCGATGACGATCGATATCAGGCTGATCACGCCACCCCGCTTGGCAGGAGAGATCGAGGCAATCACCCCGATCATGCCCAGCCCCACTGCCCCCACAGCCAGCACAAACTGCCATAACGCGCCACCAAAGAAACTGCCGATCGCTGCCACCAGCGCCAATATGGACGGCAGACTGTAAGACGCTTCCTGTCGAGTGAATGGGGTCATGTCGCACAGCTTACTGCTGTGAACGGATCTGCCGCAGCGCCTGTTTCACCAGCGAGCACTGTCAGCTTCTTCTTTTGCGCCCACGCCGCAGAAATCCCGCACCAAACAGCCCACCCGCCACCGCCGGCGGCTCGGGCACAATGCTGTTCACATACATCTCGATGTTCATGTACCCGGAAGAATGATACAGCGTGGCGTCAGGGGGATTGTGGGGATTCAGTCCGTGTTTTTTTTCTCAGGAATCCGGAATCCCATCATTATCTGAATCGAGCAGTGCCGGTCCCCCTTCCCAGGAGGGCATGCCGCCCACCTGCCCTTCGTTGGCTGGAATATATCCCAGCGCACCGTGTGACAGGAGGTGATCGATCGGGCGCTGATCCACCGGATCGCGATACAGCGAGTTGCCCGCCTGGGCTGCGATGTGAAGAAATGCCTCCTGGGGCGACAGGACCGTGACGGGAATCGTCGGATTGTTGTAAGGCTCGCTCATGATCCTGGCGCCGGCGCGCTGGAACGAATCATTGTGGATCGTGCGCCCTTCCGGCAAGCCGTCATTACCTTCATCCATCAGGTTGTCGTCGAGCAGGTTCCCCAGGTTGAACACGCGGTCATTGCTGTTGAAATCACGGATGTAGTAGCTGTGGAACTTTTGCCGGCGATGAAGTAGTTGTTGATCAGGTCCTGGTGCCACGGCGCGCTCGAATGCCCGCCGACTTCGAAAACGACGATCCGATTGGGCTGGCTGACCGCATCGCGCAGCGATCCCGGGCCGCTGTCGTTCAGGTTGGTCACCTTATAGACCGTGCCGCCGCGCCCGCCAGTCGCGGTGGCGCCAAACCCTTCCGCCCCCGGAAAGGCGGGCAGCGCCACTGCCGCCGGCCCGACCGCCACTCCCACCATCCACCCCACACTCAGCAGGTACCTGATCATGCGATGCCATTCCTGTCTCAGCCAACCACTTCGTCATCGGGGAGCATGGCGGCTGGACGTCAGGTCGATGATTACCTCGCCCACTGATACACCCGCCCCCCTCTACTGCCCGATCGCAGCCTGCGGGCCGGCGCTGCGCCGCACGATCTCTCGCACCTGATCGGTCGGATCCAGCTCATAGTCATAAAACATACGGGGATCGAATCCTTCCCCGCGGGGTGCTGCACCACCGCTGGAATTGGCCATCAGGTTGCCGCGCGCCACCAACGTGCCTTCGCCCGTGAAAACAAAGGGGCGGTTCACGTTCTCATAGACGGAGTTTTCGACCACCACCCGCGCATGCCCGCGCGAGTTGTGCCCGTGGCTGGCGATGTTCTGAAGGTAGTTGTTGTAGAAGTGCCCCATGCCCTGGTCGAAAGAGGGATTACGCTGCACCGTATTGCGAAACCAGGTGTGATGAATCGTCACATGCCAGTCGGTGCGATCGGTCCATCCGACGCCCAGCGCCTTGTTATGATCGCTGAGAATGCACCATGAAACCGTGATGTAATCCGACCCCTTGCGAATATCGATCAGCCCATCGCCGGTGCGCGCAAAATGACAATGATCGATCCAGATGTGATGGCTGTCGTCGATCTGAAGGCCGTCAAAATCGTTTGAATCATCTCCCGGAACATAACTGTCACGGATCGTCAGGTTGCGCAGGATGATGTTGGACTGGTTGGCAATTCGAAAGCCGCCCTCCGAGATAGTGGCATTGTCGCCCACACCGAGGATCGTCTTGTTCGAACCGATCCGCATTTCCTTGCCGAAAGGCCGGACGGTGATTGTTCCCACGACACGGATCACGCGCGGCTCATCTCCCTGGAGATAGCGCTCCAGATCGGCCTGGTTGTCGACCGTGACCACCTCCCCGCCGGCACCGCCGGTGGTGCCCCGCGGCAGTCCTTCTCCCGGCACAGAAGCAAACCCCGTCGGGGTATCCGACCATTCCACCTCCTGAGCAAACCCGGCGGAGGTCATCACAGCCAGCAGGAGCAGCACCCTCCACTGCACACTTATCCAAGGTATTGCGCCTTTCAAAGCTGACCTCCCATCGATCCCAGGATCAGCCACGCCGACGGCGCAGCAGTGCCAATCCCGTGAATCCCAACAGCCCTAGCAAGCCAGGTTCAGGAACATACTGGAGCACCAGACTGTTCCCGCTGGTCTGCACGATGTATCCGTCCGTGATGCTGTCGAATGATCCGAAAACTCCCTGATCAGCGATCAGGATCGTCCAGAAATCACCGATCTGGGGCATGAACCCGTCCAGACCGATGATCTCCAGCGCCCCGCCCAGCACCGCCATTCCGGCTACGCCCACCGTGTCGCTCATCAAGCCATCGATTTCGATCTGAAGTACCCCTTCGTTCAGCAGCAGATCTCCCAGGACTTCGGTATGCCCGATGCTGTTTCCCGGCGCAAGCGTGCCACCGTTGTTGGTCAGGCTAAAGCCGATGACGTCGGCGTGCAGTACACCGCCGCTAAAATTGAAACTGCCGCCACTTGCACCGACCGCCAGCAGCGAGGTGGTGAGCACGCCGCCGCTGAGGTTATAGGTGCCCGAGCCGTTGGTGAGTTCACCCAATATCACCTTGTCGGCAGCCACGATACCGCCCGTCTGATTGACCGTTCCAACTCCACCGCTGCCGACCACCAATGTCTCGGCGATCTCGATCCATCCTCCGGTGACGGACAGGGTGGCGTTCTGGCCCTGACTGGTCGCCACGCGCAGCACGCGCGCGTGCTGGCCGACGGCATCGACGACGGCGGTTCCGACGTTGATATGGGCTTCGTCGAAATGCGACGGCTGCCAGGTGAGATCCCAGTTAGTGATCTGGGCATAGCGGTTGCTGGTGGCGCCGGTAAAGACGATCGGCTGAGGCGCCGGCCAAGCGGCGATCTCGTTGATGTATTCTTCGAGATCGGTGTAGCCGTCGTTATCGAAGTCACCGTTGTGATTCGGCGTCAAAGGGTCCAGCCCATGCTTGATCTCCCAGTGATCGGGCATGCCATCACCATCGGTATCCCAATTGGCTGGGCGGGTGTAGGGAGCATTGCCTGATCCATCCGGCCGCTCGGCCATCAGGGCGGCCCATTCGGCAGCCTGCACGGAGCCGCTGAGATCATCGATCACCTGGCCGGTGCCGTTGCGCACCGAGTTGTAGATGCGCTGATCGATCGGGCTGCGGTTCCACCAGTTGGCTCCGCCGTAGTCGAGCACCCGCTGCAACGCCAGATCGGCTGACTCAGGCGCGGCGACGCCATCCACCTGGAACGGCTCAGCATAGAGCGTCAGATTGCGGGTGAAATACGCTGTACCGCCAATCACTACGCCGTCAATCACGCCGTTGCGATTGCGGTCCAGCTTGTTGCCCGATTCATACACTCGGGTGTCATTGGCGTTGGCAGAGCTGTCACCGCCGCGAAACAACTCGGTTGAGGTGCTGCTGGGACCGTTGATGTAGTAATTGTTGATGAAGTTGGTGCGGGAAGGCTGGTTCGTGCCGCTATAGCCGGCTCGATTCGATCCCCAGTTGTACAAGACGTTGTTCGTGAAATCGGTTACCGCGCCGATCTGGCCCGTCGCTGAACCGAGGCGGGGCATGCGAGAGGAATTATGCGCATAGAGATTGTGCCGGAATGAATAATGGGTTCCATCCACCTCCGTGGCGATAATCGAACCGTACGAGTGACCGGCATAATGCAGCCCTTCGCTGATATTGGCGTACTGGATGGTGGTGTTTTCGCCGGCATCGGTGATGGAGATCCCCTCATCGGTGAACCACGAGGCGCTGACGTGATCGACGATCGAGTTTTTCAATTGCAGATCGAACGCATCGTGGGTGACAGTGGTCAACCCCGGCCGCACCGAGATGTTGCGCAGGATGACGTTTTCGCCCGTCCATTTGGTGCCGGTCCCGGCGATAGTGATGCCGGGTCCCGGAGCGGTCTGGCCGGCGATGGTAATATTGCCGCGATTGGGGCGCAGCCGTTCATTGGCTGATGTACCATCGTGATAAATCGTTCCGCCCACGTCGAAAACGATGATCCGGCCGGTGCTGGGGGCGGTTTTGATCCCGTACATCAGCGAGCCGGGAATCACGCCGTCCTTGTCAGCTTCGAGGTTGGTGACATGGTAAACGTCCCCCCCGCGCCCGCCGGGGGCATAACCGCCCGGCCCCTGGGCGCCGGGAAATGCGGGAATCGACTGGGCTGAACCCATTGTGACGCCCACCGACAGACTCAGAATCACCGCGCAGGTAGTGGACATGTGCATCGGGCTTCCTCCGCATGCCGTGCGTGCAAATTACCCCGTTTTCATGATGGTCAATGCCCATCAATTTACATTGCAATTCAGCGCAAACCTCTTGCAAAATCACGAACCGCGCAGGGTTCGGTCACGGCACCGTAACGCAGCCGATGTTCATCCCCTGAATATGCCGCAATAACTTGGCAGACCCCTGAGCAGTGGTTATCGTGAGCCCGGCATCTTGATAAGGGAGGAGTCCATGCGAAGCATCTTCATCACGGTTGTCCTGGCAGCGTTTTTGATTCCTGATTCGCTGCGGGCACAGCCAATGATCCAAGCGGTCCCCTCCGACGCGATGGTCTACATTGGCTGGCAGGGCCATTCCGACCGGGATGATGCCTATCAGCAATCTCACCTGAAACCCGTTCTCGAAGCGTCTCAGATTCCTGAACTGTTCAGCAAGTTCCTCCCTGCTTTGATGCAGCGAATTGGCCGCGAAGAGCCTGACGCCAAACCAATATTCGACCTGGCCGGCACACTCGCAGAGCCAATGTGGAAGTACAGCACCGCGATTTATTTCGCCGGCGTGGATACTACCAATCCTGATCTGCCCCTGCCGCGGCTGGCAATGCTGATCCATGCCCGCGATCAGGCGCCCGCCCTGGCGCGACGTCTTCAGCAGCGGCTGGATACACTGGCAAAATCCGGCGACCTGCCCCCGGATTTTCCCCTCTCCGCCATTGAGCAGAACGGCGTGGTATTGATCGCCATTGGTGCAATCGCCGAAGGTACCGACGCCAGCCTCGCCAACAACGACACCTTCGTCTCAGCCATGCAAAAGGTTCCCGGCCATGTCGCGGCTGCTGCTTACATTGATGTCGAGGCCCTCCTCGACATGGTCGATCAACTGCTTCAGACCTACGCTCCCAATGACGCCGAAAAGTGGGCTCGCATTCGTGATGCGATGAATCTGCGCGGCATCCGGCGGATCGCCTATACCGGCGGATTTGAGGGCCGCAACTGGTCGGATCGGCTGTTCGTTGCCGCACCGGCTCCCCGCAGCGGTGTGGCGCTGCTGTTGGATGCTCAACCGCTGGACCAGCAAACCCTGCAACTGATCCCCCGGGATGCCACACTCGCCCTAGCCAGCCGGCTGGACCTGTCACGTCTCCTGCAGGAAGTCCAGCGCGGCGTCGCCCGCGCCGATCAGCAGACAGCCGAGGAACTGGAAAACAAACTCCTCCAGTTGAATGAAACCATCGGCATCAACCTCGACAAAGACCTGCTTCAGCCGCTGGGCGACCAGTGGGCTGCCTACGTCGCGCCCAGCGTCGGCGGCAATGCGATGACCGGGCTCGCCCTGGTCAATCGCCTCGACGACCCCCAGAAAGTCGACCAGGCTCTCGCCACCCTCGCCCAACGCGCCTCCAAAGCGTTCGCCGACAACATGGATGAGGAGATCACGATCGAGTTCAAGCAGGCCGAGTCTGACGGCATCCAGGTCCGCTATCTCGCCATTCCGCTGGTGGCGCCCAGTTGGACGGTGCACAACGGAAATCTCTACATCGGGCTGTATCCCCAGGTCGTCCTCACAGCCGCCCGCCACGACGGAACCAGTGGCAGCATTCTCGATAATGACAAATATAAAGATGTCATGGCTCGCCTGGGCACCGACCAGCCCGGATCGGTGCAGTTCCTGGATATGATTGCTCGTGCGCCCCAGGGGTACGCGTCATGGCTGATGTTGTCGCGGTTGTACCTGGGCATGGCGGATATGATGGGAGTGCAATCCCCGGCGATGGTCCTGCCGCCGCTGAACGTCATCATGCAGAATCTCACCCCCGCCGGCGCGGTCAGTTGGTCGGATGACGACGGCTATTATCTGCACAGCCAGGAACCATTTCCCGGCAGCACAGGATTCGCGACGACCGACGCCAGCAGCAGCGTCATCAGCCAGCAGGCGATGATGGCCAGCATCCTGCTGCCGTCCTTGAACCGCGCCCGGGAAACCGCCAATCGCGTGAAATGCGCCAGCAACCTGCGGCAGATCGGTCAGGCCATGCTGTTGTATGCCAACGAAAACCGCCAACAGTACCCCAAGACGCTGGGCGAGTTGGTTATGACGCAAAATATCAGCGTGGAGGTGTTCGTCTGTCCGTCCAGCAACAACTCGGTTCCGGGCCATATCCGCAACGCTCCGCTGGAACAGCAGGCAGCCTGGGTGAACGAGCATGGATCGTATGTCTATCTCTCGCCGCCGAATACGAACATCAATCCGGGGCTGATCACGGTGCATGAGGCGTTCCACAATCATCGCCACGACGGGATCAACCTGCTGTTTGGCGACGGCCATGTGGAGTTCCAACGATTGTCCTTTGCCCAGCAGATCATCGAGAAGTCGCGCAAGGCATTCCAGACAGACGGGCAATAAGCGCAGATATCCTCAGCCGACAACTCGCAACCGGCGGCTGATCCGGCTACAGTCTTGCCTGATGAAAACGCTGCTGAATTGGGTATTGCTCTTGGGATTTGTCGGGTTAACCGGCTGCGCACAGTTTGACATGGTGCCGGCACGCTACACCGGCTTGCAAGGCAAAACGGTCGGTGTGATGGTCTGGGCCAGCCGGCCGGTGGAAATCGACTTTCCCAACCTGCGGATGGATGTCGCACGTGGCACACAGGCCAAGCTCCAGCAGGCGGTCATCATGCCGGAAATGCGCGGAGCGACTTTCCCCGTACCGCCCGAATCCATCATCCGCTACCAGCAGAATTACCCCCAGATCGAAGCCATGCCCATTGCCGATGTCGCCCCCAAGATGGGCGTGCAGCGGCTGATCTATATCGAAGTGCACGAGCTGCGCACGCGCTCCGAGATGAGCGTGAACCTGTACCGCGGATACATGGAGGGATCGGTACGGGTGGTGGAAATCGAGAACGGCCAGGGCCACGTGGCGTATGAGGAAAGTGGCATCGTCGCAACATTCCCCAAGCACGCTCCCGAGGAAGGCATTCCCAATGCCGATGACTTCCAGATCTACCGTGGCACGCTCGACGCATTCACCACGGAAGTCGCGACGCGGTTTGTCTCCCATTACAGGAATTGACCTGGATCACTGAAACGTTTCCGGTAGGGATACAAAGCACAGATGAACACTGATGTGAAGACCCTTCATTCCACCTTTGCCGCTTCGCGCTGGCTGGGGTGTCTGTTGATGATGATCCTGGCGGGATGCAACGTGATTGGAGCGGTGCATTATGCAGCCGTGGGACCGCCGCGCCAGCCGGCACTGTTCGAGCTGAAGCAGGTTCCGACGGTCGTCCTGGTCGAGAATTATGAAGCTCCGTCGGTAGGGATACTGGATTCGGATCGCCTGGCAATGCTGCTGACGCGGGAACTACAGAACAATACCACAATTGAGCTGGTGCCTTCCGAACGTGTGGCGCAACTGCGTGAACAGCAGCGCCAAGCGTTCAGTCGGATGCGCATCAGCGAGATCGGCAAGGCTGTGGGAGCCGAGCAAGTCATTTATGTGAACCTTGTACGATCAGAGGTGGAACAGACCGCCGGCCTGCTCAAGGCCTCGGTGGCAGCACGAGTGAAGGTGGTGGATGCGACCAGCGGCCGGCTGCTGTGGCCCCCGGACTCGGCAGAGGGATATCCGGTCTCCCATGAAACACCGATGGTGCGCCCTGACGAGAAGGTCACGCACCAGACGATTCGAGCCGAAATGATCGACACCATGGCCGTCCGCATCAGCCGGCTGTTCCATTCCTGGAAACCGGAGTACATCGGCGAAATCTGATGGGGATACCGGGAATCGGCAACTCAGTTGCCTGCGCAGCACGGGCTTACGCCCGCACGGGAACCGGCGCCAACCGCTTGGGGCG
>CAZSJB010000040.1:0-2670 GCA_964606625.1 uncultured Tepidisphaeraceae bacterium
AAAACTATTTCAAACCCAATGGTGCCTGGGACAAGTTGCCGTGGCTGCGCGGCATTCCGCTACAGGCGGAGGATGACCTGCCAGTCAAGCTGGTGAACATCGATCTCACACACGAACGTCCCGATCTGCTCGAGACGAATACCAATCACTTCAACATCGAGAAGAACGAAAAGGTGCACAACGAGATCCTGCGCCGCCTGGAGGAGGTTTGTCCGCCCCGCCCGGTCTGGGCTGCGCGACGCTCTACCGACTACTGGACCCGGATCGGTGCCGATCCCTCGGAGACCAGTCCGGTTCAATACACATCGGCAGAGGACTGATCCCTGGATCTTTCTTCCTGCGGGCTGAAAAACGGCACGCAATCCGCTATCGTGCTGCAATAGCACTTCAGCGGAGCGCGTATGCAGTACATCCTCGCATTTGACCAGGGAACCACGAGTTCCCGATCCATTCTCTTTAACCGGGATGGCAATCCGGTTGCGATTGCGCAACAGGAGTTTGAACAGCATTTCCCACAGGATGGCTGGGTCGAGCATGATCCAGAACAGATCTGGCAAACGCAGTTGACAACGGCACGGGAGGTACTGCAACAGGCCGGAGTATCCGCCAGCCAGATCGCCGCGATCGGTATTACCAATCAGCGGGAAACAACGCTGCTGTGGGATCGTCAATCTGGCAAGCCGGTTTACCCGGCGATCGTCTGGCAGGATCGCCGTACGGCTGCCCTGTGCGAACAGCTGAATCGTGACGGCCACGCTGATCGCATTCAGCAAACCACGGGATTGGTGATCGATCCTTACTTCTCTGCGACCAAAATCCGCTGGATGCTGGACAACGTGCCGGGACTGCGCAGCCGCTGCGAGTCCGGGCAGATCGCCTTCGGCACCATCGACACCTGGCTGACCTGGAAGCTCACAGGTGGGCGGCTGCACATCACGGATGCGTCCAATGCGTCACGCACGATGCTCTACAACATCGTGGAAGGTCGATGGGACGAGGATCTGTTGGACCTGCTGGAGATTCCGCATTCGATCCTGCCAGAGGTGCGCGACAGCATCGCTGTCTATGGTGAAACCGATCCCGCACTGCTGGGAGGGCCGATTCCCATCGCGGGCATGGCCGGTGATCAGCAGGCCGCTCTCTTCGGACAGGCCTGCTTTGAGCCGGGGCTGGCCAAGTGCACCTACGGCACCGGCTGTTTCATGCTCATGAACATCGGCTCAAAGCCGATGATGTCCAATCACCGTCTGCTGACAACGGTGGCTTGGCAGATCGATGGAAAGCGGGAGTATGCGCTGGAAGGCAGTGTCTTTATCGGCGGCGCGGTCGTGCAATGGCTGCGCGATCAACTGGGGCTGATCCGCACGGCAGCCGATATCGAACCGCTCGCCCGATCGGTCCCGGACAATGGTGGTGTGCATCTCATCCCCGCCTTTGCAGGCCTGGGAGCCCCCTATTGGGATCCACATGCCCGGGGCACGATCACAGGCATCACGCGCAGCACGACCGCCGGTCACTTCGCCCGGGCAGCGCTGGAAGGGATTGCCCAGCAGGTCGCGGATGTGATTGAAGTCATGCAGCAGGACGCCGGTGGCGCACTCAAGGAGCTGCGCGTCGACGGCGGCGCCTCAGCCAACAATCTGCTGATGCAGTTTCAAGCCGACATGCTGGCCACCCCGATCATCCGTCCGCGCGTGACGGAAACCACCGCCCTGGGCGCTGCCTACCTGGCCGGCTTGGCAGTGGGATACTGGACATCTCACGACGATATCCGGCGCAACTGGCAAATCGATCAGACGTTCCAGCCGTCCCTGTCCCAAGCCGAGCGAAAGACCTGCCGCACCAAGTGGCAGCAGGCCCTCGAGCGCACGCGCGGCTCGGTTTAGGTTATACCTTCAAGACTTGCGCTGGCTTGAATGTGCGGCCGAGAATGGGTTCGCTGGGCGTCTCCAGCCACTGGTCCAGGATGGCTGCGTAAATGTGGCGAAAATCCACGCTGTACTTCAGGTCGCCCTGATCCAGATCCGTCAGCGATGGATGCCGACCGAGAATGCCCGGGTTGACGTGCTTGCCAAACAGGAACATCGGCGCAGCCGCGCCATGATCCGTACCGTTTGACGCATTGGCTGCCACCCGACGTCCAAACTCGCTGAAGGTCATGATCAAGACACGATCGTGGTTCCCCTGGTGCTTCAGATCCTGCCAGAATGCACTGATTGACTCGGCGAACTGCCGCATGAGGTTGTCATGGCGCCCCCGCTGCTGCGCGTGGGTGTCAAATCCCCCGAGGCTGGCATAGTAGACGCGCGTACTCAGCCCCCCACCGATCATCGCGGCAATGGTCCGCAGACCATTGCCCAATTGGTTATTGGGATAGTTGATGCCCGGTTTGTGCCCTCGCACCATCCTGCCGATACGATCGCTGCTGACCTGAGCATCCATCGCCGTGCGGGTGAGGAACTCCAGTTCCGCCTGGGTGGCTGTCTGTACCTGCGAGGTTCGTGGCTGATCAAGGCGATTGAGATCGATATACGCTTCGGTGTCCGGACCGTTATAGCGATAGCTTTCCGGTCGCTCGAACGCCAGCGGCGTTACTTTCTCACCCTGCATGCTCAAAGGCAGACTTTCGCCGATGCTCACACCAACATGTGGATCGCATCCCACGCAGGT
>CAZSJB010000040.1:2680-6797 GCA_964606625.1 uncultured Tepidisphaeraceae bacterium
AGGTGTTGTCGAAGTATCGGCCAAGCCAACCGGTGGTACCGGTCTCCTTTTCCGGCTGGGCAGTATGCCAGATGTCCATCGATCGAAAATGCGACCGATTCGGATTCGGATACCCCACTCCCTGGATCACCGACATCGCCCCGTCGTCATATAACTCTCGCAGGGCAGCTAGGTTGGGATGCAGGCCCAGATAGTCGTTGATCCGCAACACCTCGCGCCGTGTGATTGCCAACCCGCCGCGCAGGCGGTGATATGTGTCATCCGCATACGGCACGACCGTATTCAGCCCGTCATTTCCTCCAGACAATTGCACCACCACCAGGATCTTGCCATCCTTGCCTGATGCCTGCTTCGACAGATCCACATCTGGTCCTGCCAGCGCCATCACTGTATCGTTCAGAAACGTCGGCACGGTTCCGGCAGCCGCCAACAGCGCCAGACTTCGTTGTAAAAACTGACGGCGCGTACTCAGATTGTCATGCATAGCACACCTCGATTAAGAACCGCACGCGTTTCCAGGGCACGTGTCCACTGCGTGCCTCTTTTTGTTCAGCACAACTGATATTCCGGCATAGAGACGATCAACTGAATCATCCTTCGGACGTTCTCGCGCCGACGAGGCTGGCCGTCGAGCGCATCGATGAGAATCTGCCGCTTGCCGGAGTCTATCGGACGCTGGATCAGCCGACTTACCCAACGATCGACCACTTCGGCTGGGTCGTCACCGCCTTCAGGATCAAAGATCGCCGCGCGACGCGCGCCTGAGAGACGCTCGACGCCGCGCCGTCCACCCTGGGCGGGTGCTCCACCGCCACCACCAGCCAGCCAGACGCATGTATTGTATCGCACAAACAGCGTGCTGGTGTTGATCCAATCACGCCCGCTTGGCCAGCCTTTCACATTCGGAGGATAGAACGGAACCTGCCCCATCTGCCGAAGCATCCGTGACAACTGACCCACCGGCGGCAGATCGATGCCCAGGACCCGCACGGTACCCACAACCAGTTGGACAGGGCTTTTGATTTGCGTGCCAATGGCGCGATCGCTGTAAAACGCACGACAAGTGAAGATGGTCCGGAGCACCGGGCGCAACTCATATCGCTTCTGGCGAAACAGGGCTGCCAGACCGTCAACGATGGGAGGCTCAGGATCCTTATAGACGAAAAACTCCCATAACTTCGTCACGATGTGCCGCGCAGCCTGCGGATGCTGGAGGATGATGGCGATGATGTCATCCCCATCGAAATTACCCTGCCGCCCAAAGAAGGTTTTGACATCAAAATCATGCTGGTTGCGGCGGAAGACAAAGACATCACCATCATGTCCCCACCCGGTAAAGGCACGGGCAGCTTCCTTGATGTCCTGTTCGGTGTAATGCCCAATCCCGAGGGTGAACAACTCCAACAGTTCCCGGGCGTAATTTTCGTTGGGCCGCTGCTTGCGATTCTGCTGGTTGTTGAGGTAATCCAGCATGGCTGGATCGCGCGAGATCAACCGCAGAAACTCATGAAAGTTGCCGGCGGACATGCGCCGCAGCAGTTCATTCTGCCGCCACATCAGCCATGCCGACCGCTCATCCCGGGCGCTGGTGGTGAAATGGCCATGCCAGAACAGGGTCAGCTTCTCCTGTAATGGATGCTCCCCGGCAACCATCCGTGACAGCCACCAACGGCCGGTCTCCTGCATCGCCTCACGATGGGCTGCCGCCATCCGCTGGCGAATCAACTGCCTCTCCTCCTCGCTTTTTCCCGTAAACATCGCGCGCTGTTCGCGCAGATTCCGGGGATAGCCCTCGATGCTGGACAGATCCGGCATGCCAGCCAAGGCATCCTGCTCTTCGGCACCGGCATTGGGAAAATCGAGCAGGCGGGCAACGGTACGGTCCAAGCCAACCTCGATGGCCCGGGTGATTTCCTCTTCGGTTCCGCCAAACCCAGCGCGGTTGAACAGATGTGATGCGTGCAACGCTTCAAACGGCCCATCCATGGGCTGTAACAGCGCATGTAGTTCTGCCATAGCATGGCCTCCAGGCTCTCGCCCACCCCTCACTCACTATACCTATACGCACGAACAGTGATTTTATTAAAAGCAACTTTCAGTCTGTCATTGGGGCTGGAAATATGCTCAGATACGCCCCCTCAATTTACCTCGATGCTCTGTTTGACCGATGTAAAGCTCCATGACGACTTCGCCGGCCGCCTCGCGTGAGGTGCTTATCTTGGATCGTTCTCGAAGGGCGGGGATTTCCGCCGCGGATCACCAGTTCCTGGACGACCTGCAGTATCGCAGCTTTCGGTATTTTCTTGAACAAACGGATCTCCAGACCGGCATGACCGCCGACCGCGCCCCGGCGGACGGTGGCCCGCTGGAAGCCAACCACGCCCCTGCCAGCATCGCCGCGGTGGGGTTTGCGCTGACGGCTTGGTGTATCGGTGTCGACCGCAGCTGGATCAGCCAGACGGACGCCGCCAATCGCACGCGCCGGGCGTTGCGGTTCCTGCTGCATGATGCGCCGCATCGCCAAGGTTTCTTTTACCATTTCATGCACCGGCAGACGGGCGAACGGTTTGGAAAATGCGAATTTTCCTCGATCGACACCGCCCTGCTGATGGCTGGCGTGCTGACCGTCCGGCAGTACTTTCGCAAGGATCCCCAGATCACAGAACTGGCAACGGCACTGTTCGATCGGGTGGACTGGCCGTGGATGCTCAATGGAGGCAGCACCCTGAGCATGGGGTATAAGCCCCGGTACGGCTTTCTGCGCCATCGCTGGGATAACTTCAGCGAACACCCGATCCTCTATCTGATGGCTATGGGATCCTCGACCCACCCCCTGCCGGCATCATGCTGGCATGCCTGGGAGCGTGGGCCGGTCGTGACCTATGACCGCTGGACCTTCATGCAGTGCCCGGCCCTGTTTGTCCATCAGTTTCCACATGCCTGGATCGACTTCCGTAAGCTGCATGACGATCATGGCAGCCTATGGCACAACAGTGTAAACGCCACGCTGGCGCATCGTCAGGCATTTATCGACCTGGGACGCAGTGAGCCACAGAAGTTTGGCCATTACGGTGCCGACTGCTGGGGTATCACCTCATCGGACTCTCCGCGTGGCTACCAGGCATGGGGTGGGCCGCCCATGACCCGACGGGTAGACGGTACGGTCGTTCCCTGTGCAGCGGCGGGGTCGCTGCCGTTCGCCCCAACCGAGTGTCTGCAAGCCCTGCGGGCGATGCATCGCGACTACGGGCATCGCGTGTGGAAGCGGTACGGGTTTGTCGATGCCTTCAACCCGCGGACCGGCTGGCAGGCAAGCGATGCCATTGGCATTGACGTGGGGATCACGCTGCTGATGGCTGAGAATCTGCGTACCGGTGGTATATGGCGGTATTTCATGCAGACACCGGAGATTCGCCGCGGTCTGGCGGCTGCGGGTTTCCGCCGACGTACCCCCCGGCTGCGCTATCGGAAAGCGGCGTAAACCAATTACCCCTTTGGTATTGCGCCATGTTTCATACCGCCGTTCCGCTGGCGGTGCGCTGGCGGTACTCGGTAGGAGATTCTCCCTGCACCGCTCGAAAGATGATGCTGAACCGGGCAGGTGAGGAGATGCCGCAGGCTTCGGCAATCTGCGCCATCGGCAGTTTGGTGTCGATCAGCAGTTGCTTGGCGCGCTCCACCTTGATCCGATGGATTTCCGAAAGAATCGTGCGTCCCAGCACGCGACGGAAGCGCTTCTCCAGGGGTCGGCGCGAAAGAGGAACCGCATCGAGCACATCCTGCACCGTCAGGGGCTCGGCAGCATGTTCGCGGATGAACCGCAGTGCCAACCCCACATCCGGCTCGTCAATGGCAAGGATATCAGTGGAGACGCGCGTGGTGACCGACAAGGGAGCCACTTCGGGGGGCTTGTCAGGAATGGGCCGGCCATTCAGCAGATCGTCGAGCATCTTGGCTGCCAGATAGCCTTGTCGCTCGAGATCGAGACGGATGGAGGAGATGGGCGGATCGGCGAGACGTTCAATGAGAGGATCATCGTCGCAGCTCAATAGCGCAACCTGCTCGGGAATGGCCAAGCCGATGTCGCGACAGATCGACTGCACTTCCAGCGCCGGCA
>CAZSJB010000040.1:6807-11524 GCA_964606625.1 uncultured Tepidisphaeraceae bacterium
CGGCACATCCTGAAGCACTGCCAACCCCACGGGCAGCGGTAGCTGGCGCAGCCAGCGGATAATCTTCTGGCGACGAGACCTCCCCGTTGCATCCGGCGACAGCGCAAGAATATGGGGTTCGTAACCGGCTTCTCGTATTGCGGCGGTGAAGGCTTCGCGGCGCGTTTCAAACCAGTGCGTTCCGGTGGACTGCACGAACGCAAAATTCCGCAAACCCCTCTCCAACAAATGCTCGGCTGCCATCCGCCCGATCGCCCGATTGTCTGTCAGGACGCTGGGAAACAGAGGATCCGCGCGCACGCTGGAGATGTTAACCGTCGGCACGTTCAGCGAGCGGACAATCTCTTCCGACTTCTGATCGTGGCAAGACGCGATCAAGCCATCGATCTTCCCCATGGCGCGGAGGTCTGAGGGGCCATAGACCGCCACGTCAAACTCGCCATGACTCCACGGATAGCGGTGCACCAGCGTCCATCCCACCACATGGGCGTAGCTGGCGACGCTCATGAAGATCCCTCGCCCGTGGGCAGCCAGCAGATCAATGTACAACCCAATCCGCAGTCGGCGCCGGGGATGTTCTCTTTTCGCCCTTGGCATATGACCAGTATACCCTCCAGACGCTTTTCAGAAAGAGATAGACGCAATAACGTCTGGCCGACCTGGAAAACTGTGATACAGTCCTCCATGAATACAGATTCTCGGAGTGTGAGGGGGAAGCAAATGCAGGCAAATCTTCAATAACAACTTCTAAGGAGGCAAGTAATGGCCGTCATTTCTCACCGCAATTGGGCGCGCGCATCTCTGTTTACAGCCGCTGTGGGCATGGTAATCCCGGCTACGTCAGAAGCTGCCAATTATTACTTGCACGCCGACATGTCCGGCGTGACTTTTGACAACAAGAGTCTCTGGTTTGATGACCCCATCGGCGGCAACACCATGGCGGCCAATGGTGACGATTTCGCCGGCAACTCTTTCTACTCAAACGGGTTTATCGTGCGCACTGGCACGAGCAATTACACGTTCGGTAATGCAACCACAACGCTCTACACCAACAGCAAGTTACTCGTCCGTGCCGGCCCCGACAATACGATTACCATTCCCAACCTGGTACGAATCGGAACAACACAGATCGCGGCGGGCGCTGGCCATATCTCGTTGAACATTGGTAATCTCGCCAATGACGCCCAGACCAATTTCACCGGCGACGGCGTCTCATCACGCATCATCACACTGTCGATCGATACGCTTACCGGCGCATCAAACCTCTCACTGACCCAAACGACCAGGGTCAACCTCAGCATCGGCGACGCCAGCGGTTTTACGGGCGAAATCAATTGGGGCGATTCAACCGCAGGCATTCTCAATTTTAACAGCCCCCTGAACAGTAGCGGCGGGCTGGTCGCACTGTCGACCTCTCGTATCGAACTCGATGAGGATGTGTCGTTCGCATATGTGACGATCGATGGCACCACTCTGGCCCCCGGCACCTACACCTACAGCTACCTCAAGAGCAATTTCGGTGACATTTTCGTTGACGTTGCCGAACCGCTGCAGGGCTCGATCACAGTCGTTCCGGAACCGGCTGGGGTGATGCTGCTGGGCAGCGGCGCATTGCTGATGCTGCGGCGGCGTCGGATGGCGTAGCCGCCAGCCCCGGGATTTACAACCATGGATGCTCCAACCGATACGATTTGCCAAATGATTTGTCGAACACTGATGATGGTGGGCTTGCTGTGTGGTGTGGCGCTGGGGGAGGCGCCACGCCCCACCGTCGGCGGCGGAACGGCCGATCAGCCGGCAATCGGCCCCGGACCGTCCTTCGGCATCGGCGAAGGCAAAACCTTCGTCCTGGTGAAGAACTGGGACTTCGGCGCTGAAGGCACGATCCGGAACATTCATGACCTGAACGAGCACTTCCAGTACCACGACCAGTTCGGCACCTTCGCCAATGGGACCAAGTACGGAAGCTGGACCGTGGCGCCCGAGGAATCGCGCGCCATCACCTACAACGGTCATCAACAGCCGGTGGAAGGCATCAACACCGACCGGCCGGTGCGTGAGTTCACCCGGAACACGCTGAAAACGTATGTCGTACCGTTGGATGGAGCCACCCGCGTGCATCCGACCGAGCAGAAGGCCGGTTGTGGGTCGTTCCAGGCGATCTGGACATTGCCCGCAGGCGGATCGCGCCTTGGGCGGGACATCATCTGGGAGACGCGCGTCCGCTATAAGACAGTGCCCTATTTCTGGTTTGCCCTGTGGATTGCGGGCAACAAGTGGCAGCGCGGCGCCGAGATCGACCTGATCGAGAGCTTCGGCTACGACAATGGCAACGGCTACACGAACTTTGAGGGCAAGTATTGGCATTCCAGCCCCGTCGGTGGCAGTGGTGAAACCAACTATCACTCCAGCTGGTCGCGCGGAATGGCCAAGTACGGCATTACGGAGTACGACCCCAGCGAGTGGCATGTCTGGACACTGCACTACCGTGCAGACGACACCTTCACGGCGTACGTCGACGGCCGCAAGGTCCAGGAAGGCACAATGCACTGGACGCTAGGCACCAAGCCCGATGGTGAGCCGTTGAACATGAGCTTCATCTTTGATGCAGCCTGGGGCCATCGCCTGGTCAAGAGCGTCAACCATTGGCTGGATGCATCGGAACTGGAAAACCTGGAATACGAGTGGGATTACAGCCGCGTCTATCTCAGTGATGACGCGGGATAACTCCCGCAGATACCAGGGACATTGTCCCTGGTGTGCCGGAATCGTTGATAACAGGAGTGCAACTATGCTCCGTCTAAACTTCCGCCACGTACATCGCAGCGCTTTTACCTTGGTGGAGCTGCTGGTTGTCATCGGTATTATTGCGCTGCTCATCAGCATGCTACTCCCAGCCCTGAACCGCGCACGCACAGCCGCGCAGTCGCTAGCCTGCCAGAGCAACCTGCGACAGCTTGCGCTGGCTAACAGCATCTATCAGAATGAGAACCAGGGGTATTTCGTGCCTTTTGCCCGGACGAAAAGCCTGATGGCCTACTGGACAAGTCCCCACTCGCGAGATCGGTGGTTCCACTATCTTGAACCGATTACCAAGTCTTACGCTATCTTCAATTGTCCCGTCCGCGACAGCTTGTTTCCGGATTGGTCCGTGCAGAATGTTAATGCTGTTAACCCTGACTGGCTGATTCGCGGCCGGTCAGAAAGAGGCGCGTCCGCCAACTACGCCTATGCCACCAATGTTGGTAAGTACGCTGAGGGCGGACCGAACGAGAAACCTCTGACGGTGATGGATCTGCGGCGGGCATTGCGTAACTCAGGAACGAATGTTTCGGTGAACGACTTTATCATTTTCACGGACGGTCGATACTGGCTGGTGAACAACACTAACACGAAAGAGGATGACGCGATGGGTTATCCTGGACGCTATGTCCATCCTCACGACTCGCTGAATGTGGCCTTCGCAGATGGCCATGTTGAGAATCTCCGTCGTAGCCAGCTCAGATTCGACATCCCCTTCCAAAGATGGCTGACCGCAGCCAAGCCGGATCGATAACCCTGGGCGCTTTCAGTGTTACCTTAACACCTAAACGACTGCTGGTTGATGGCCCAACGGACTCTGTCTCAACCCAGTCCTCAAGGATTTAAGCAACCCTCGATTGGTTTCCCGGGATCTTGTCTCCTGATCGTCGAATCAGCGGGAGAGCAAACCTGTTGGACCTCAAAGACATGCTCTCCCTTGCTTGAGAGAGATCGATCTACTCAGCCATCCCGGCAGAGCTCCCCCACTTTCCCCCGATTGAGGTAAACCTGCTTCCTGATCTTCCTGCGCACACAAACCCACGGGCTCTTCAGAACCCGTGGGTTTGTGGGAGGAGGATCGTAACAGGCGTTGTCCGGATTACTTGTTGAGCGCCGGTCGCGAATCGACCGGAGCACCTGCATCCTTGTTCAGTTGCGGCTGAGCGGTGTTGCTCGAACCAGCGGTCGTGGTTTCCACGGCGCTTCCACGGACGGTGGTCGGGAGGATGAGCACCTCGACACGGCGGTTGGCTGCCCGTCCGGCGGCGTCGGTGTTGGCAGCGATGGGCCGCTGCTCGGCATATCCGACGACCGCAATACGGCTGGGCGACACGCGCTGGTTCATCAGTTCGTCAGCCACCGAGATCGCGCGATGGGCGGACAGGTACCAGTTGTTGTGGTGCCCCTTTGCCTTGGTGGCGGGGTTGGTCACGCGCTGGTTATCCGTATGGCCGGCGATCATCAGCTCGTGGCCTGCGGCAGCCGAGGAGTTGAGGATCTGGCTGAAGCGGGCAATCGCCTGCTTGGCCTGCGGGGTCAGCGACGCATCACCGGAAGCAAAAGTCACGTCGCTCTTGAACTTGACCATCCCCTTCTGAGGATCGAACTCAACCAGGTCCGGGTTCTGGGCAGCGAAGGCCTGCAGTTCGTTGGTCAGCGGCTCGGACAGGGCGTTGCCCCCCGTGCGCCCCAGGGCTTCCTGGAGACGACGCATCGCATCGTCATACTGGCGCTGAAGCTCGGCATTCTGCGCCTGCAGGCTGGCCAGCAGGGCATCCTTCTGGGTGATGGTTCCACCAATGCCGCCGATCTGGGCACGATAAGCTTCCAGTTCAGCACGGGCGGCACGAAGCTCGGCATCGCTGGCGTTGGCGCGCTCGATGAGGCGATCGCGATCCAGCTTCATTGCGGTGTA
>CAZSJB010000041.1:0-11507 GCA_964606625.1 uncultured Tepidisphaeraceae bacterium
GCCTACGACTACGACAACTACGATGGGTGGTACCTCGAAGCCGGCGTCAGCCACGAGGTGGAACTGGAAGACTGGGGCGTAATGCTCGAGTTCTACGGCCATGTGGCGTACGTGCATCGCTTCGAGCTGTTCTCCGCGACCGCCGGCGAGGACCGGGGATGGCAGCATTACCAGGTCGGTGCGATCGGCAGCTATTCGCTGAACAAGCTGTTTAACACGTCGCAACGTTATGGCGACTGGCGCCTGATCGGATACCTGAACTACACCGGCGGGATCGACAGCGATTTACGCGTGGATGAACAGCTTTGGGGCGGTGCAGCCATCGGGTTCAGTTATTAAGGGGAGGAAAATCGCCTGAAAGGACCGATCAAAGCGCGGTTTTCGCGCCCGTGCTTTGGCTCACGCCAAACCAAGAGGTGTGACGCTGCGGGTATACCTGCTTACGCCGCAGCAAGAGGATGTCTATCTCACGCAGAATGAAGGCTTAGCCTTGCAACGTCACTTGGCCAACGCCATGGCCGCCTGGGCGCGGCGCAGATCGTGGTCGCGCTGCTTGAAAGATTCGTCGTCGGTAATGCGACGGGCCAGTGCTTCGTTGTACTCGGCGCGGGCGGCTTCGGCATCAATTTCAGATGCAGCCGTCGCACTGCTGGTCAGGATGGTCAGCACGTTGTCCTTCATCTGGGCAATACCGCCATCGATGAGATAGTAGGCCTGCTCGCCGTTGGGCAGGTCCAGACGCAACGGACCCACGCCCAGCCGCATCAGAATAGGGGCACGGCCCTCAAGAATACCGATCAACCCATCGTGCGCGGGCACAATGGCCTGCTCGACCTGCTGGTCGAACGTCTGCTCTTCGGGGGTGACAACAATGCACTGGAATGCCATAGCTCGCGAAGTCTACGGAAGCAATCGGACCCCGTCAAATCATGGGCCAAGGCGCGGCGGACATCCGCCCTGCCAGACGGGCAGCAGCTCTATCAAGCCATTGCGACACAGGGCTCTGAGGGGCTGCTACCGGGCTGCCTGTAATGGCAGCTCCTTTCCACAGCCGGTTACGCTTCCTACGGTCACTCAGCCGGGGCAGCCGGTTCGGTCTGCTGCCCCTGTCTCGGGAGCTGATAATCAATCCCGTAATCCACATCGAACGGACCGAGGCTTCGGATCCAGGCAATGATCTGGTTCACGCGCGGATCATTGGTGCTTCGGGCCATTCCGTCATAGCCGCGCACCTCAGGGTGCGGTGTCGTCGCCAAGTTCCGCGGCAGCATGTACTGGATCAGCAGCGACTGATCCGGATGCGTGCGGTTGATCATTGGCAGTTCGGTGGTTCCAGCATCGAAGATGCCGCCGCCGGTGCCGGTCTCGATGGTCTTGGTGTATTCCTGGAGGATCAGGAAGTTGGTGTAGCTGGCAGCTTCGCTGGCATCCGCCCGGGGAAACAAACCAAAATCCCCCGCGCCCGGGGCCGCGTGGCAGCCAGCCCCTGCACAGCCGGCCAGCACGATCGGCTGGATGCGCTGACGATAGGTCGCCAAGGTCGCTGGATCCCCCAAGATCTCAACCTGCCTGACCATCTCGGGCGTTCCGAACTGGCGAATGGCCTCCAACTGCTGACCCGGTCGCAGATTGGCGAACTGCCGCGAATTGACACGAGCCGCTTCAACGACATGCCGACGCACTTCAACGGGCACGCGCAGCCGCACGCCAGTGTCACTCTCGCGCAGTTCTATCCGCTTGATCTGCTGGATCTGCTCCGCCGTAAGCCATGCCGCTTGTTCAGGCTCCTGAACACCGGGTTCCTCGGATTCCACCTCTGGCGCCTGGGGCGGCGGCTGACTGGCCTGACGGCGTTCGAGCGCGATCTGTCGCCGCACGAGGTTGAGCAGGTCCTGAGCTTCACGGCTGTTGGGATCCACCCGATCCAGCACTTCGCGCAGGAGTTGCTCGGCTTCGGTGTACAAACGGTTGTCAAATGCCCATCGGGCAAGGGCCAGATGGCCCTCAACATCATCTTTTGCCAGTGTTTTCCGCCGCTCTTCGAATTGGGCGGCACGGCTTTCCGGATAGGTAATCGATTCGATGCGATCGCGCGGAATAGAGGTTTCAATACCACGGATGGCGATGGTGACGCTGTCAGCCTCCTCACGAATGATGTTCCCCTCGATGACCTGGCCGTCGGTCAGCCGAACGACGCCCGGCTTGGCGGCGAGGATCGATCCAAACAGGCCAAGAATGCACACAATCACAAGCACACGTAGCATCATGGGAGGCTCCTCGATGGGTGTTCAACTCAATCCTAGAAGAGGCCGCCGAGAGTCGCAAGTTCTGATTTCACAGGGAACAACATTCGCCCATTTTAGGCCTCCAATGCTGCCTGGTCGCCGACCAAGGATTTAGAAATCGCCTCAGGGGCGCCTGCGAGGATAGAATCAGGGGTCATGGCTGACTGGGCGAACGATCTTGATCTAGCGGCGGTGCCTCTGTTTCCGCTGCCCGATGTCGTGCTGCTGCCGACCGCCGTGCTGCCATTGCATATTTTCGAGGATCGGTACAAGGAGATGGTGGCAGACGCTCTGGACAGCGATCGCCTGATCGCCATGGCACTGCTGCGCCCCGGCTGGATGGAGCATTACTACGGTTATGCGGAGATCGAACCCGTCGTGTGCGTGGGGCATATTGTCAGCCACGAACGCTTCGACAACGGATGCTATAACCTGCTTCTCCAGGGCATTGGCCGGGCACGCATCGTGCGGGAAATGCGGGATCGGGCCTATCGCCGTGCCCATCTGGTTCCGCTGACAGAATCGTCGATTCCGCCCTCGGACCAGATTGCCCTGCGCCAGCGACTGATGAGGGTCTTCACGGCTGGCCCTCTGGGACAGTCGCCCCTGGCAGGCGCTTTCGCCCGGGTCTTGGACAGCGAATTGCATATTGTCCAGGTTGCCGACCTGATTGCTTTCAACTTTATTGAGGATATTCCGCTGAAGCAGTCACTGCTGGCAGAGCAGGATGCCAGCCTCCGTATCACCCAGCTGATCACCGCCCTGAACGCCATCAGTCCCGCCTCGCCGCCGGACATCTCCCATCACACCCTCAGCCTGAATTGATCAATCCAAATCCCCCCCTCTCCCCTGCTTTGCGTTCATGGTCTATTCCGTGCAAAATGCGCTATTGAATCGACGGGATTATGTAAACAGATGTGGTACTTCGCTTACGGTTCCAACCTCAATCAGCGGGCGATCAACGAATGGTGTCGGCATTATGGACACCGTCCCCCCAACATGAAGATCATGCGTGCGGCAATTCTGGACAATTACCGCCTCAGCTTCCCGATCTTCAGCGAATACTGGGGCGGTGGCATCGCCGACATCGAGTATGACCCCGGCAAATACGTCGCCGGCGCCCTGTTCAAACTCACCGAAAGCGACATGAAGACCCTGGATCTGAAGGTTGGCCGGCGTGTTGACGCCTCAGGACGCGAAGTGGGCGTCTACAAGCGGATTGAAGTCCAGGTCACGCCAATGGACAAAGGCGAGCCAATCAAGGCGGTGACGTACCAGGGTGTCAGTGTCGAAAAGTACCATATCCCCCCCACCCAGCACTACATGGAACTGGTCATCCAGGGAGCATACGCAACTGGGCTGTCGATGATGTGGATCGCCTACCTCAAGAGCTTCAGCACCCAGCTCGGCCGCAAGCCACGCCCCCCTGAACTGGATCAGGCGCCTTCGGAACGATGATGGGGTAGCTCGCTGTCAATCGCCTTCTCCGATCCAACCTGCGGTTGGAAGGTGTCACACCTTCTTCCGCAGGAATGTGAAATCACGGGTAAGGGTTTCGCCATTATGCTCAAACTCCAGATGCATCCGAACGTCCGTGTCGGCGTCCCAGTCCCAGGAGGTATCCTCCTCGCGGATGTAGGTCTGCGATCGCAGCGGCATCCCCACCCCCGCACCGGTTCCCACGCCACCACTGCTGACCCCGAATCCGATTCCAATGCTCGGCCCGGTCCGCACCGCCCGTACGGGGATGGGAGGCAAGATGAACTTGATGTGGGATTGGGGAGCGATGGTCTGGCTGATCAGGGGACGGCTTTCCCCGTCAGGGGTGACAATCCAGCTCCGGTCGCCGATCAGCCGGACTGGTTGATCGCTGGCGTTGGCAATATGCATCACCAGGCGGTTTTCATAGCTCACCAGGCGATAGTACAGCGGCGGCTGATCGATCACGGTTTCTTCACGCCCCACGTGCTGCTCCAGCTCCGGAGGCTGGATGATGGCGTATTCGTACCGTGCACAGCCAGCCGCCAGCAGGCAGGCTATCATCACGCCGCTTCGTCGAAATCCACCCACTGTCCAACGGAATGTGTCCATGATGGATACTTTACCCGTCGGACGGTCTGCGCGTATCCTCTGAATCTCCATGAAAGAATTGACGCTTGAACCAATTTCTCAGCCGTTTGACGTGACTTTCGCCCCACCGGGGTCGAAATCCCTCACCAACCGTTCCTTGGTGGTCGCCGCGCTGGCGGACGGTCCCTGCACCCTGACCAATGTCCTGTTCGCGGATGATACGCATGTCATGCTGGACAGCCTACAGCGGCTGGGATTTGAGTTGTCAATCGATACCGCTGCTCATCGCGTTACCGTCAACGGCCAGGGTGGCCACATCCCGGCTGCCCGGGCGGAGCTGATGTGTGGCAACAGCGGAACGACCATCCGCTTCCTTACCGCCATGTGCACAATCGGCCAGGGTGAATACATTCTGGATGGTATCGAGCGCATGCGACAACGGCCGATCCGGCAACTCGTGGAGATGCTTCGCAATCTTGCTGCGCGGGTTGAATATGTCGGCGAAGAAGGCTATCCGCCGGTGCGTGTCCTGGCGGATGGGCTGGCGGGTGGCCGCCTGCGCTTTGGAGCCGCCCAGTCGTCGCAGTATCTTTCTGCCCTGCTGATGGCTGCGCCGTATGCACGGCATGAGGTGCGGATCGAACTCGAACCGAATCAGACGAGCTGGCCGTACGTGCTCATGACGATGCGGCTGATGACCGACTTCGGCCTCTTTGTTGAACTGGAACGGGACAAGGATACTGGCGAGCCACGCGCGATTGTCGTCCCCAGGGGCAAGTACCAGCCCACCGATTACGCCATCGAGCCCGACGCAAGCAACGCCTCGTATTTCCTGGCTGCGGCGGCGATCCATCCGGGGTCGAAGATGACCATCACCGGCTTGGGGCGCGGATCGATGCAGGGGGATGTGGGCCTGGCGGAACTGCTGCATCGGATGGGAGCTGAGCTGGATCTGGGTGACAATTCGATCACGGTTGTCGGCACGGAGAAGCTTCGAGGCCTGGATGCGGACCTGCGTGCCATGCCGGACATGGCCCAGACCCTCGGATGCGTAGCCCTTTTCGCGGATTCACCCACCACGCTTCGAGGGTTGCATACACTTCGCGTGAAAGAAACCGATCGTCTTGCCGCTATGCACGCCGAATTGACAAAGCTGGGTGCGCAGGTTGACATCGAGGGAGACGATGCCTTGCATATCGTCCCGCCGCGGCAAATCCGACCTGCGCGAATCGCCACTTATGACGATCACCGCATGGCGATGAGTTTCGCGCTCGTGGGGACGAAGGTGGCGGGTGTCGTGATCGAAGATCCGGAGTGTGTCAATAAGACATACCCGGAGTATTTTGAGGATCTGAAATTGCTGCAATCGGCTTGATCCCGGCCCATCATATGGAGCGCAGCCGACTGCTCGGTTAAACTCTGCTTAAGCTGCGGGTGCAGCCACTGTCAACTCATACAAGAGGGACCCTCTCATGCCCATCCGTGTAACTGTCTGGCACGAGTATCGCCACGAGAAAAAGAGCAAGGAAGTCGCGTCGCATTACCCCCAGGGAATGCACGAAACCATCGCTGCGGCGCTTCGTAAGCATGACGATCTGGAAGTGCGCACGGCAACGCTCGATGAACCTGAACACGGCCTGACCGAAGAGGTTGTGAAAAATACCGACGTCTTTGTCTGGTGGGGACACGTGGCACACGACGAGGTGAAGGACGAAATCGTTGATCGGGTGCACAGCCGCGTGCTGGAAGGTGCCGGGATTGTCGTGCTGCACAGCGGCCACTTTTCCAAGATCTTCAAGAAGCTGATGGGAACCACCTGCAACCTCAAGTGGCGCGAGCACAAGGACGAACGTGAGATCCTGTGGGTCACGCGCCCCGGTCACCCCTGCGTGGCGGGCATCGATGATCACTTCATCCTGCCGCACGAGGAGATGTACGGGGAGTTCTTCGACATCCCCGAGCCAGACTGCACCTTTCTGATCAGCACATTCACCGGTGGTGAATGCTTCCGAAGCGGCTGCGAGTGGCGGCGTGGTGCCGGCAAGGTGGTTTACTTCCGCCCCGGCCACGAAGCCTTCCCCACCTATCACGATCCCAATGTGCAGCGCGTGATCAGCAACGCCGTTCACTATGTCGCGCCCGTACCCGGTACGGCGGCCCATACTTTCGGGAATCGCAAGATGGGCTGGATCGACGGCAAGGCGGAGTAATCGGCTGGATCGTTCTCGTTTCCCTGAGAGAAAACATGACCGGTCCGCAAAAGCGGACTGGTTATTCCTTATCCAAGGGTTGAACTACAACTACGCTCCCTCTCCGACGTTCAGATTCGCCAGGTAATCCTCCAGCGCCTTGCGCTGTTCGTCTCGCATGGTCCGAAGCGTTGCCTGCTGTTCCTCCAACTGGACGATCTCGGCTTCCTGCTTGCGCAGACGGTCCAGGAGCGTCGCGTACAGGTCGCTCTGGCGGTCGATCGTCTGCATATTGCGACGGATGCGATCCTGTGTCTGTGGAAACTCGTTCAGCCGCTGCTGGATCTGCTCGATCTGCCGCTCGGTATCTACCAGTGCCTGCTTCAACTCGACCGCGCGGGCCAGGGCGTCACGGACGTCCTGTGGGATCTGGTCAGTGCGGGCGTAAATGGCAATCTGGCTGATATCCATCGGCAGGATAGCGATCGTCTGCTGGTTGATGATCTGCTCGTTGATGGTCTGCGTCGTCTGCTCCCCAACCGGGACTTCCAGGCGGAAACGATAGACTTGCTCGGTCGTCTCGACCGGCTTAGGGCTGTCCACCAGTTCCCAGTTGGGGGTCAGGGGATGCTCAAGAATCAGCGTGCGGTCTTCGTCGGCCTGATTGCTGATGACGTAGTCGCGCGTCTGCACGTGCTTGTGTGTCAGTTCCAGAACCCCTTTGACGATCCGGCCAGTGACAATTGAGTTGGTGCGTTTGTGGTTGGCTGCATTCACCCGCATCTTCAGATCGATGCCGAAGCTGATCAATCGCTCCTGATCCGGCGGAAGATTGTCGATCTGCGCATCGCCGGCGTAGGCGTTCTCGTCAAACACCGTCACGGGGCCAGCCAACAGGTGCTTGTCGGTCGTGTTCTTGATGCGGGCGCCATTCAGCGGATGCTGCGCCAGAACGTTGGGATTGTAGATCGACAATCGCTCGGTCTCGATCTCGTCGGTCACAATGGGCAGCATGGCAGACTTCTGGCGAGCCAGCGAGACATTGGACACGGTGTACTGGAACAGTTCACCAATCTCCCCAGCCGACGCCACGCTGGTGATACTGCGCGCAGGATCCAAAGGAGGCGCGTAAGCCATATCGGATTCTGCCACGGGCTGAGCCGTTGCCGGGGCGTTCATGGCACGGCCGAGGCGCAGGGCATTGGCCTGCTCACGCGCACGCGCGTCTGCATCTCGTGCTGCCTTTCCTACTCCGGCATCGTAGCGTTGGGGCTCTAGGCTGGAGTACAGCTCCGGTTCAACCACAGGCCGTTCCACGTACAAGGGCTTGTACAGATCCTGGATGAACGAAATCGGCCGACCGCTGACCAGCGACAACTGAACGTTGTTCCAGTCGCTGTCAGTCTGATTCTCAACAATTGCCCAGCCCTGCAGCTTCGATGCCACTTCGCCATCGCCCAAGATCAGCCGGTAACTGGTCTTCCAGACGGGTGTTTCCACCACATAGCCCAGGCGCACCCGACGCTCACCCTCTCCCAGGAACTCAATGACGACCGGCTTTTTATCCTGATCGCGTGCCTGCGCCAGTGCGTCAAGCGCTTTGTTCAGTTCCTCCTGAAGCCGTGGATCATCCAGCCTCAGGTTTCGCACCTCGGGCAATTCAACCGAGCGAATGCCGCCGTCGCTGATCAGGTTCAATACCGGCACGTCGATCTTCTGATCGTCACCTATCGGCTTGGGGCGCGTCTCCACGCCCAGGACCGTGCCGGTCATCTCCCCCTCCACGCTGACCAGCGTCACCCGCGCCCCGCGAAGTTGATGAAGCAAAGCAGCCAGCGATGGATTGCCGGTGATATCGATCTGGAAGCTACGCAGGGTCTTCTCGATCGGATCCTGCGAGGGATAGGTGATCGTGCCGATGCGACCGTCGTCCAGATCCTCCAGAACGAGGCTTTTGAGGATATCGTTGATCTGCTCGGTCTTGAAGTTCAGTTCAGTTGTGGCATTGCCCTGCACACGGCCGAAATGCTCGAAATACCCCACCCCGCTGGAGAACAGCACCACACCCGTAATGGGAACCTCAGCCGCCGCTGCCTGCTGAAGCTGGGCAGCAGGCGCGTCGTCCTGTGCCATCACGGGAAGGCATACTCCCATGACCGCCATCGCCAATGTGCCGGCACGGATCCAGTTTGTCATTGTTCACTCCTCGTTGAAACGGCCTTGCGATCTATCGGGTCTTGGACGCGGCGCGGCTGCAAAAGTTCCATGGGATCTTTCTTCTTTCCCCTTCACGCGGGATCATACCCACTGCCGCCCAGGGGATGACAGCGGCAAATCCGCCGAACCGCTTTCCATGTTCCTCGCCATGGACCGTATTTGCGGATGGCATCAATCGCATACTGGCTGCACGTGGGCTGATAGCGGCAATGCCCCCCCATCAGCGGGCCAAGCGTCGCTCGATAGAGATAGACCAAGCCAATGAGCAGACGGGACATCACTACCACTTTACCCGATCGGCACGATTCTTCCTGCATCATCCCTTGACGCACAGCGCCAATATGGGAACCCTATAAGCCGATGATGTCGGCGCAACCGTGCCGGCCTGATCTCGCATCGATCCGAACCCTTGGAAGGAGACTCATCATGGCAATCGCCAATGCACAAGCAACCTGGACTGGCGGCCTCAAAGATGGCAATGGAAACATGAGACTGGGCAGCGGTGCGTTCGACGGACCGTTTTCGTTCAAAACCCGGTTTGAAGGCGCTCCGGGCACGAATCCAGAAGAATTGATCGGCGCAGCCCATGCCGGCTGTTTCTCGATGGCGTTTTCAGCGGGCCTGGGTAAGGCCGGCTATTCGCCCACGCGCATCGACACCACCGCCAAAGTGCACCTGGAACAGGTTGCCGGCGGGTTTTCGATCACGCTGATCGAGCTCGAAACCGAGGCTGAGATCCCTAATATCACTGAGGAGGATTTTCAGCGTCTGGCCAATGAAGCCAAGGCCGGCTGCCCGGTTTCCAAGGCCCTTGCCGGAACCCGCATCGAATTGAAAGCTACGCTGAAGCAGGGATAACCCCCCAATCCCCCCACACCAGAAGTCCCTTAGCCCGCCGTCTCGACCTGCGGTCGAGCGCGCGGGCTTTTATTATGCCTAGCCACGGGGATTGCAATTTTGTCGCACTGCACCTGAACCTTACCCCCCTGATTAACCGATAGTAATGAAGGTTTCGTTATTCGCCGGATGTAAATGAACGCACAAGGCGCGCAACATTATCTTCGTACCAAGGTGCTCACAGCCACGCCCGAGCAGCTTCAACTGATGCTGTATGACGGTGCCCTGCGGTTTGGAGAGCAGGCACGGGCTGCTTTGGAAGCCAAGAAATACGAGGAAAGCTATACGCTGATCCTCAAGGTGCAGAAGATCGTCCTGGAGCTGACCAGTACCCTAAAGCATGACGTGGCGCCCGATCTGTGTTCGAAGCTTGCGGCCCTTTATACCTTTGTCTACCGCCGTCTGGTCGATGCCAATGTCACGCATGAACTCAAGGCACTGGACGAAGCGATGGAGGTTCTGCGCTACCAGCGGGAAACGTGGGTGCTGCTGATGCAGGAGCTGCAGAAGAAGAAAGCCGGCGCTGCCGCCCGTCAGCTCGATATGCCCGCCCCCAATGCAAAGATGGAAGCAAGCATCTGCATGCAGGGTTGACCCCTGCGGCTTGCCCCTTGTCCGAAATCACCCAGCCGCCTCCTGTAGACGCCAGTCGAACAATGCTTCGGCATTGACTGTGGTTTGCGCATCCAGGTCTTCATAAGACACCCCCTTTACCTCCGCGATTACCCGGGCGGTATGCACGACCATTGCCGGCTCATTGACCTTTTGCTTGCGCATCGGTTCGGGTGTCAGGTACGGAGCATCGGTTTCAACCAGCAGCCGATCCAGCGGAACCCGCCGCGCGGCTTCACGCAGTGCATCGTTCTTCTTGAAAGTCACTGGCCCGGTGAACCCGATCAAATAGCCCGCCTCCACAATGTCCACAGCCTCCTGAGGTGTCCCTGTGAAGCAATGAAACACCGCTTTCACGGTGGGAAAGTCTCGCAGAATTGCCAACGTATCCGCGACAGCCTCTCGACAATGAATCACGACAGGGCGATTCGTCTCCTGGGCCACGGATAACTGGGCTACAAACAATTCCTGCTGGAGTGACCGGGGCGCGCGGTCATAGTGATAGTCCAGCCCCATTTCTCCGATGGCAACCACGGCCTGCTTTTGCTGGAGCTCGCGCAGTTCATCCACCCGATTTCGATCCCCTTCGGTCACCTGGTTCGGATGGATCCCGACCGCGCAGCGCACGTTTCGCCTGTCGGCACACAGAGCGATGGCCGCTCGGCTGTCATCAAGATCCGTCCCAATCGTGATCATCCGGCTTACACCTGCGGCTTCAGCGCGAGCGAGCACGTCATCGAGTTGCGCCAATAACCGGGAATCCGTCAGGTGGCAGTGTGTATCAATCATTGGGCTGGTCTGTCCTCATAATGAGCAACGCGTGCCTCCGCCGCAGGAACCCCTGCGGAAAAAGCACGCGTCTTCAGGGAAAAGGCATCGCGAATCAGGCCTCTTCGACCATGGTCTCGCGAACGACTTCTTCGATTGTCGTAACTCCGTCGTAGATGGCCAGCAGACCGGCTTCACGAAGCGTCCGCATACCGCGCTTCTTGGCTTCCACGCGTAGTACCTGCGTACTGGCATGCTTGATGATCATGTCCCGCATGTCATCGTCGAGGGTCATGATCTCGTAGATGCCGAAGCGGCCCTTATAACCGGTGTTATTACAGACCTCGCAGCCCTTGCCATAGTAAAACTTCTGGCCGGCGACGTCCTCGGAGCGGAGATTCAGCTCCATGAGTTGCTCTTCGCTGGGCTGGTACTCGGTCTTGCAGTTGTTGCAGATCTTGCGGACCAG
>CAZSJB010000042.1:0-11464 GCA_964606625.1 uncultured Tepidisphaeraceae bacterium
AGCCGGCATGATCGTGATGAACGAGCATACCGACATGGTGCGGGCGCTGCGCAACTGCGTCCGCTTCTACGCCCACGAAAGCTGCGGCCAGTGCACGCCCTGCCGCGAAGGCAGTGCCTGGATGAACAAGATTCTCGACCGCATTGTCGCCGGCTACGGCAAAGCCAGCGACATCGAGCTGCTGCTGGAGCTGGAAAAGACCCAGGGCATCATGCCCGGCACGACGATCTGCGGCCTGGCCGACGGCACCGCCTGGTCCACAAGGACGTTCATCAACAAGTTCTACGAAGAGTTCGCAGCCGCCTGCCCCGAAGAACCCGCACCCAGCAGCAAAACCATTTCGCTGCCTGTGAACCAGCGCGGCCAACTCAACGTCGTGACCCCGATGGGGTTTAATACCCGCTGACAGACAATTGTCAGACACACTAAGTGCAAAACCAGCCCTGCCAGATTTCTGGCTGGGCTGGTTTGTTTGATGCCACCTTCATGTCTGACAGCCGAATGGAATAATCTTCCTCATCCTCAGCC
The DNA here is from genome assembly GCA_964606625.1 of uncultured Tepidisphaeraceae bacterium. Lineage (GTDB taxonomy): Bacteria > Planctomycetota > Phycisphaerae > Tepidisphaerales > Tepidisphaeraceae > CALEKX01. Next base: position 529 of record CAZSJB010000042.1, read on the forward strand.
AAGATCACCCCGCTCGCCGACGCCGCATCAGCATCCCGGCGGCCACCATGCCGAGCACTCCTGCCTTCGCCGGTTCGGGAACGACCTGAATCGAGCCATCGATCGCGAAATGGCTGGTATCCCAGCTCAGCCCAGCACCCAACGGAGCGCCACTGAAGTCGAACGCGTAGCCGTCATCGGTGAACGTGCCTGAACCTTGGCAGACCAGTTGGCGGAATCACCCCATTCGCCATCTGCGTCAACAGCCCAACTGACGTTGGGCGCTGGCAGCGCTGGTGGTGACGGCACCCAGGGGGTGTCAAAACCAAGATTGTCGAACGCAAAGAAATTGCTGCCATCGCTCGAAGCCGCCGACATCTGGGCTGACTTCATGAACCAGGGCGACTGGCAGGGCAATACCATCCTGCTTCGCGCGCGCCGGATCCCGGGCCGTGTACGCACCATGCGATGGGATGACCTGGAGACGCGCTCCGAATTTCTACGTAGCCAGGGCTTCGCTGAGATCGGCCGGCTGATCCAGCACGATCATCCCATGACCGTCTGGCAGTGGGTCGGGCCCGATCACGTGCTCGGCTTGGAGCTGCACAAATCATGGGGGGAACCCAACTTCACTCGCCGCGACCGCAACCGATTGCACCTGTTCAATCTGGAACTCCATCGCCTGATTCGGGAGGGGAAACTGAAACCGCATCGCAAGCAACAGCCGAAACTGTCGCGACGTCAGCAGCAGATGCTCGACCGTCTGCTTGTCGGCGACAGGGTCAAGGAGGCAGTCGTTCACATGGGCATCAGCCGCCGAACGGCTGAGGATTACGTCAAAGACCTCTACCGCCTGTACGACGTCCACAGCCGCGCCGAGTTGATGGCGCGGTTTGTCCGCAAATCGCCAGTCAGGTAGCACGAACCAGACTTGGCCCTTATGCCTTTACAGTTTTCCCCGGACTGCTGGGACGGATCCTTTGGTCGTGCCGTTGCCTCTTGGCTGTTCCCGGCGTTCTGCAGCGCATAACAGCCATCCAACTTTTCTGTTGCGTTGACTATGGAGATTTACTAGCCTTTACGCCATCCAACACTTCCGGGGAGGCATTCAATGTGGAGGAGACAGGGATTTACGCTTGTTGAGCTGTTGGTCGTCATTGGGATTATCGCGCTGCTGCTGGGGATTTTGCTGCCGACGATCGTCAGCGCGCGACGCAATGCTACTGATACCCTTTGCAAGTCGCGCCTGCGCGAGCTGGTGACCGCGACCAATCTCTATTTCAACAATCACCGACGGTATCCTCTTCCCCAGACGCTGCCAGCCTTTGGTGGGCCAGTTCCGCTGGCGATAACCCAGCAGTTGCTCGATGCGCTAGGGGACTATGCCGGCTGGGAGCCAGTGGATTACAGCCAGCTTGTTTCAGATCTGCCTCCGTTGGTTGCCTGTCCGGAGCGCATGAACGTGGATATTCTGATGGAACCATATCCACCCGCGGCTTTCGGTGCGCCTTTCTGGAACACGGGATATAGCTATATCGGCTCCATTCTTGATACCGGCAGCAGCGCAGCGTTTGGGCTGGCACCGGATCGGATCACCAATCTGCGAGGAACGCGACGGGGGGTTTTATGGACGGATAATGTGATCCAGCTTTACAATGGCGGATCTCCGGGCGGATATGCCTATTTCCATTTCACCGGCGCCCATGGCATTGATCCGACGTTTTTCACGATTGTTAATCCGGTTTCGTTTCGAGGTCATCATCGTGCCTGGACTGATGGCAGCGTCGAGTGGTTGCCTAAAGGAACATACGACTTTGCTCCAGATGCAGCCGAGAAGCAGGCCGCCTATCGCGTGGGCAATCCCGGTACACTCAGCCTGTATTTCTACTTCTAGAGTGTCTTGTCTCTGTTCATAGCGTCGCCGCAATGCCTGATGTAGTGCAGGGCGTTGACTGAGATGACTGATTCGAATCGATGGAGTGATTATTCCTGCCCAGTGGACTGAAGCTGCTTGACTCTATGCAGCACGCTCTCGATCCGCTCAATGCGGCGCTGGATCGGCTGAAGCAGTCCATCCAGCCATTCGATGGTGGCTTGGTGGGGCGTACCCATGACATCAGCAGTGCGCGGACGATTCAACAGACGCTCCACCTTTCGTTGTGTTTGCCAGCGCAACACCAACCAAAGCACAAAGAACCAGAGGATTACAAAAACGGCGCTCTCCAGAAGGATTTGCACGCTTAGGACACGCACCAGCATGGCCGTCAGATCCCACACGTCCGGCCACTTACCTGTAGGCAAGAGCAATTCCAAAACTGGCTGAACGAATGGAAACCACAACAATGCCCCGATCGTGAACAGCCAGCGAATGGGGGCAAAGATCGCATACGTCCGGCCGGCTTGTTCAGCGAGAACACGGGTGTGTTGATGCAGCGATTGATCAATGGCTGCCGAGAGGCGTGAAGCCTCCTGCTGTGCAGGGACGGCATCCCATAGCTTTCGATGCGCGTAAAGCCTGCTGATCACCGGCTGAGATTGCTGCAATTGGGCAAAGGTGGTCTGGATCGTAGTCGCCAGGCGTTCGCGCCAATTGGTTCGATCGGTTGTGCCGCCATTGCTGGCAACATTGCTGCGAATCAGCACGAGGATCGGCCAAAGCAGTGCATGCAGGATGCTCATCAATGGCCAGGCGCGCACACGTCGGGCCAGTGCGTCATCAATGATGCGAAGGCGCGTTGCAGCGTCACTGTCGGTGCAGGCCGTAAGATACAGATCCACCATTGGACTGATGCGCGCCTGAATGGTTTCAGCGGCTTGTTCGTGCAGGCGGTGCAGCCGCTGGAGCTGAGTGGGGAGCTGCTGCCGATCAATCCACTGGACAACTGTGCTGATCTGCTGTGCGCCTGCCTGCTCGATGGAATGCGTGACGGTTTCATCGGTTTTCTGGCGCGAGAGCGTCTCCCGCAGGCTGGGCAGGTCATGCGCATCAGGATGGATGGCGCTGATGACATAAACACGCGGCAGGTAATCAAGGCCCAGCGCATTGGCGATGCGGCGGGCAAAGTCATTACGCAGCTCATCGACCGGCGCGGTGTCGGTTGGATTGCGCGTGATCTGGTCGATTTTGTTGAGGCAGAAAACAAAGTTTTCCGGCGCATTGCCGGCAGCCACTTGGCGGAGTAGATCCTGTACCTGCCGATCAGCGTATTTCTCAACGCTCTGCATCCAGATCGGATAAAGCATGTGGCGGAGCATGCGCCGGGTCACGGTGACATGATCGGCGTAATGGCTGTCGATGTCGGGCAGATCCAGCAGAACCTGCCGTGACAACGATTCGATTTCGTGGGTGACGATGCGCCATTTTCCCGGAACTTCACGCTCGAGCAGGGTCTCGATGTCGGCTGCTCGGTCGACATGCACGTAAGCGATGACTTGTTGCGTGCCCTCACCCCAGGCGGTGGAATCGGTGATCTGCTGCCCAGCCAAGGCATTGACCAGGGCACTTTTGCCGACTTCCTTACCCCCGATGATCCCAACCAGGTACCAGCCGCCGCTACGGGTGGATTGCAATCGTTCCAGATCGAGGATCGGCGCATCAACCTGTAGCGACGTCGGCAGGTCGGCGCCGGTCAGCTCAGCGGTCTCAGTGACCAGATCGCGGAGTTCAGCAGGAGCAGGAAGCATGCAATATCAGTTGTAGTTGGTTCAGAGGAGAAATTCCACGTTTTCATATCGGTGGTTCATTCCATCCTCTGTCGCCACCATACTTCAAGCATCAGCAGTGCATACAGGCGCTGGGAGTGATCAGCGCGTCGGCGCTGGTGTTCATCGATGAGGCGATGCAGGAAATCGCGTCGAAAGTGCTGCTCGGCAAAAGAGTCCGCAGCAAAGAGATGATCATGCAGGAAATCGCGCAGGTCGGTACGGAACCATTCGCCGATGGGTAGAGCAAATCCCATTTTCCGACGGTCGAAGACCTCGCGGGGCAGATCGGCTGCGAACGCTTCACGGAGCAGGGCCTTGGGGCCCCGGCCGATGAGCTGATTGGCTGAGAGGCTGGAGGCGTATTGTACAAGTTCATGATCCATGAACGGGCTGCGCACTTCGAGATTATGCAGCATCGCTGCGCGATCGACCTTGGTCAGCAGGTCGTCCGGGAGATAGGTGACGCGATCGATGGCCATGGCTGCGGTGACCGGATCCCGCTGGTCGAGAAAAGCGCTGAACCAGCGATCGCCGATCAGCTCGGGATCGGTGCGCAGGACGAACTGTTCGTGGAACAGTTGCAACAGCTCATCCGGTGCAAATAGGCGCACATAGCTGGGGTAGCGGGCGCTCAGGCCGAGGCGCAGGGAACGCTGGAAGCGCTTGAAGCGCGCCAACCGAGACTTGGGATGCACACCAGGCAGGTATTGCCAGATACCCAGTTGAGCGATCATGCGGAGGATCGGCGTGGCATTAATCCGTTCGCTGAGTCGCAGGGCGGTGTAGCGCTCATAGCCGCCGAACAGCTCATCACTCCCATCGCCGCTGAGAGCGACCTTGATGTGTTGTCGGGCTTCACGCGACAGGTAATGGGTCGGCAGCGCGGATGAATCGGCGAACGGCTCGCCGAAAACGGCAGCGAGCTTGGGCAGATCCTCAGCCACGGCGGGTGTGACACGGAATGTCTGATGGGTTGTGCCCAGGTGTTTTGCAACGCGCGACGCATAGGGAGACTCGTCGTACCGCGCGTCATCAAAGGCCATGGTGAAGGTACGCACATCAGCGGATGCCTGCTTCATGCAGGATGCGATGATCGAGCTGTCAATACCGCCGGACAGAAAGCAGCCCAATGGCACATCACTGACAAGCTGGCAGGTGACTGCCTGTTCAACCAGCCGGCGCGTCTGTTGGGCTGGGGAGAGATGACGATGCTCTGGATCGATGACGGGCATGTGATGGCCGCCGGGATCGAAATAGGCGTGGGTGCTCAGGCCTTCAAGGGAGAACGTCAGCCAGTGCCCCGGCTGAAGCTTTGATACGCCCGTGTGGATCGTCCGGGGGGCGGGGATGTATCCGATCAGCAGATAATCCGCCAGCGACGACGCCGACAGGCCCGTATCGATCCACTGCAAGGGCAGCAGGGCTCCCAGTTCGCTGGCGAAGGCAATTGCCGGTGGCGATTCGGATGCGCCGACCAGGGGAGTGGCGTAAAACAGCGGCTTTTGGCCCATGCGGTCCCGCGCCATGAACAGCGAGCGATCGATGGCATCCCACACGGCAAATGCGTACATCCCGTTCAGGCGCGGCAGACAATTCTTGCCCCAGGCGACATACGCCATCAGCAGCACTTCGGTGTCACCGGTGGTGCGCCATTCATAGGCGGGCATCAGCTGTGACAATTCCACTCGCAGCGTTTTGTAGTTGTAGATCTCGCCATTGAAGATCAGCGTGTAACGTCCATCGGGTGTTGAAAACGGTTGGGCGGCACGCGGCTCGGGATCGAGAATTGCCAGGCGACGGAAGGCAAAGCCCACCTGGGGATGATGCGGGTTGATGTCTTCTTCATGGCTGATCCACATCGCATCCTGATCAGGTCCACGATGGGCAATACGATCAGACATGCGCGCCAGTTGGCCGCGCGTGATGCGAAAGCGATTGTCAAATGTCACCAGTCCGGCAATCCCGCACATAGACGTGTGAGTTTAAGCGGTTCTCCCACGTCAGCAAACCATCGCGGTCTGTCAAAGGATGCTTATGTGGAGATCAGTTCATCATCAGGCTAGGCAGCCACATCGATAGTTGGGGAATATAGGTGATCAGCATCAGCGCCACGATCATCGCAAAGATGAACGGGAGCATCGGTCGGATCACCTGTGCGATGGACACATTGCCCACCCCGCAGCCGATGAACAGACAGGTGCCGACCGGTGGTGTGCACAGTCCGATGCACAGATTGACGATCATGATGATCCCGAAGTGCACCGGATCCACCCCGATCTCAATCGCCATGGGCAAAAAGATCGGTGTGAAGATCAGCACGGCTGGGGTCATGTCCATGAAGAACCCGACGATCAGGAGGATGAAGTTGATGATCAGCAGAATGATGATGGGGTTGTCCGACAGGGAGAGCAATGCGCTGCTGAGGGTCTGGGGGATCTGCTCAAACGACAGCACCCAACTCAACGCCACGCTGGTAGCGATCAGGAAAAAGACGATGGCGGTCGTGATTCCGGTCTGGAGGAGGATTTCGGGCATATCGCGAAGACTCACCTCGCGATAAACGACCATCGCCAGAATCGCGGCGTAAAGGACTGCGATTGCTGATGCCTCCGTGGCGGAGAAGACGCCCCCGAGAATGCCACCCATCACGATCACAATCAGCATCAGGCTGAGCAGCGCTCCTATGCCACTGCGCACGATCTGCCGAAAAGGTGCCGGCTCGCTTTTGCCGTATCCGCCGCCGAAGGTCAGGATAAAACACATCGCCATCAGCGACAGTCCGATGACGATTCCGGGAATAATTCCCGCCAGGAACATCGCCGCGACCGATACGTTCCCCGTGACCACCGCGTAAACAATCATGATGTTGCTGGGAGGAATCACCAGACCCGTCGTTGCCGCGGTGGTCGTCAGGGCCACGCCCATTGGCCGGGAATACCCTTTTTTCTCCATGGCTGGGATCATGAATCCGCCGACGCTGGAGATCGCAGCGGCTGCGGATCCGGAAATCGATCCGAACATCATGCAGGTCAGCACGTTCACGTATCCCAGCCCGCCGCTGAAGCGGCCCATCACCGCGTCGGCGAAATCGATCAGCCGCCGGGCCATGCCGCCCCGGCCCATGAGGATTCCCGCCAGGACAAAGTATGGAATTGCCAGCAGCGGGAAGCTGGCGACACCGTTGGCCATTCGCTGGGCAAGGATGTAGAAGGTCTGTGTGTCGGGCAGGTCGAGCGTCAGCGTCGTCAACAGCGTCGACAGGCCGATCGCCACCGCGATCGGGGTGTCCATCAACAGCAGGACGGTAAACGAGATCACCAGGATGAGTACCGTCGTCAGCATCCGCCAACTCCTTCACAGGTCTGTCAGTGGTTTTACTGCAATTGCGTGAGCGGGAGTTGTGCCGATTGCATTGCAACTTACCGCTCACAAGGCCCGGCTATCCGCCGTTTCCGGGGGGCCTGATGTCGGGCTGGGTCAGTGGCTCCGCCGGAGCACCTTCGATGGCCTGCTCGATAGATCGTGGACGGCGGCTGTGGCCGGTGATCAGTTCCACGATTTCTTCCAGGGCGAACAGGATGATGAACACGCCTGAGATGGGGATCACCAGGTAGATATATCCCATGGGGATGTTCAGGGCAGCGGTGCGCTGATCGGCGTTGAGCGTTTCTTCAACCAGAATCCATCCGCCGTATACCATCACCAGAGCGGTAAAGGCGATCACCAGGATCAGCACAATGACGGAATTGACGGTCTGAACTTTTGGATCGAACTTTTTGGTCAGGTAATCCAGACCCAGGTGTGCGCGGCGATCAAACGCCACCGCCGTTCCGAGCATCGCCACCCACATGAGCAGATAGGTGGCCACTTCTTCGGTCCAGGGGCTGGGGCTGTTCATGACGTAGCGGGTGAATACGCCCCACAGCACAGTGAAGACCAGCACCACCACCGCCCCCATCAGTCCCACTTCCAGGATTCGGCAGAGGGTGCCTGTTGCAGTTCCCAGAAATCGGCCCAAGGTGTTCACCGTATCTCCTTCAGCCGCTTGAACAGGGGTCCAAGGACGGGATCTTGCTCGATCTCGGCATGCAGCGAAGTGACCCGGGCTACGAACGGAGCCTTGTCAGGTCGATCGATCTGCACGCCCATCTCCTCGAGTTCTTTCAAAATCCGTTCAGTTTCTTCTTCCCACAGTTTTCGCTGATAGGCGACCGACTCATCGGCTGCCTGTTGCAGCCACTCCTGTTGCTGGGGTGTCAGTCGCTCCCAGGTCGCGGTGCTGATCAACAGCAGGTCGGGCACACGGGTGTGCTCATTGAGGGAGAAGTAGGGGCAGACTTCGTAGTGTCGGCTGCTGTAAAGACTGGGGGGATTGTTTTCGGCTGCATCAACCACGCCCTGCTGCAAGGCCGTGTAAAGCTCGCCCCACGGAACGGGGGTAGGCGATCCGCCCAGCGATTGCACCATTCGCATGGCCATATTGCTTTGCTGGACCCGAATCTGCATGCCGCGGAGGTCGTCGGGGGTGAGCACTGGGCGCTTGGTGGTGTAGAAACTGCGACTGCCCGCATCGTAGTAGCACAGCCCGCGAAGCCCGCGATTCTGTCCGGCAAGGAGCATTTCCCGGCCCAGATCGCTTTCCAGCACTCGCCAGTAGTGATCAGCGTCCTTGAAGATGTAGGGCACGTTGAACAGCGCCATCTGCGGCACGAACCCCTCAAGGGCCGAGGCACTGGCCTTGGCGATGTCCAGCACACCACGCTGGGTCTGTTCAAGGGTTTCGACTTCGCCACCGAGCTGACCGTTGGCGTAGATGATCATCCGCATCTCGCCGCCGGAAATGACCTCCAGACGCTCCGCCATGTAGACCATGCCTGCATGCACCGGATGTCGTTCATCCAAGGCATGACCCAGGCGGAGTACGACGCCGTCTGTTCCGGCTCGGCCACCCCCGTAGCGCAACACCAGCGCGAAGCCGACTGTTGACAGCAGTACCCCGACCAGCAGACCGACCACAAAATAAGAGATTGATTGCTTCACGGATGTGTCTTTGGGCAGATGAAATGTCCAATTTCACCCCGAGCGGCAACGCGCAGGGGCGAACGCCTCATCACGCTAACTCCTGTCAGCATAAGCGCTCAGGGGGAGCAAGTTCAACGATATTTCGCAACCTGGCCCATCCGTGCGCAATTCAGTCTCGTCCCGCCGCCAAGCCGATAGCGCTGGCTGTGGCGTGCGTTTCGATATGGCTGATGCTGACATGCCACCGGACAATGCCCAGCTCATTGGCGATCCGGTGGCATTCGCCGGTGAGCGTGACGCGCGGCAATCCGGAGGGTTCTCGCAGAATTTCTATATCGGTCCAGGCAATTCCTCCTCGCCATCCCGTACCCAGCACCTTCAGTACGGCTTCTTTGGCGGCGAATCGCCCGGCAAGATGCTCGTAAAACCTTTTGGGATTTCTCTGGCAGTAGGCCTGTTCGTTGGGAGTAAAACAGCGATCCAGGAACCGCTGTCCGTGGGATTCCACCAGTTGGCGAATCCGTGCGGTCTCCACAATATCAATACCATGACCAAGAATCGGCATATCTCTGAGCGTATGCGCGATTTGCCCGATCGCCAAGTTGTGACCTCGGCGCTTGCATCCGGATAGCGGGGCCTTCTAAAGTGACGTCCGTGGAAAAAGTCCTCAAACTGGGCACGCGCGGCAGCATGTTGGCGCGCATGCAAAGCCGGCTCATCGCCGACGCCATCGAAGCCGTCGATCGCAGCGTGCAGGTCGAGTTGGTGCTTATTACCACCGGCGGCGACCAGGTTCAGGATCGCCCCTTGGCGGAGCTGGGGGGAAAGGGGCTTTTTACCCGCGAAATCGAGCAGACGTTGCTGAGCGGCCAGATTGATCTGGCTGTCCATAGTTATAAGGATGTGCCGATCACCCAGCCTCTGGTGGATGTGTCGGGGCTGGTGATTGCCGCCGTGCCGCAGCGAGAGGATGCGCGGGATGTGCTGATCTGCCCCGTAGCCGCGTCAATTGCCGACCTGCCGGCTGGGGCAAAAGTGGGCACCAGCAGCCTGCGGCGACGAGCTCAGCTTCTGGCGATGCGTCCCGATCTGCAAATTTTGCCCATGCGGGGCAATATCGATACGCGGCTTAAGAAGCTGGAAGCAGGCGAATTTGATGCAATCTTGTTGGCGATGGCGGGGCTGAAGCGCAGCGGGCTGTTTGATTCGCAGTTTATGCATCCGATTCCTGTCGATCAGATGCTTCCGGCGCCCGGGCAGGGGGCCTTGGCGCTGCAATGCCGAGCAGAGGATATCCCTGTGCGGCAACTGCTGGCGCAACTCGACCATGAGGCCACACGTCGCTGTGTCGATGTCGAACGCCGGCTGGTGCAGTTGCTGGAAGGGGATTGTCATTCGCCGATTGGCGCCTGGGCGGACATTACCGGACGGGAGCTGAGGCTGCGTGCGGCAGTCGGGGCCGCGAAGGGCGGCTTGCCGGTGATCAGGGCGCAATCGGCTGGATCAGTAGATAATATGGAGAGGGTGGTCCAGGATGTTAATGCCCACTTGCAAAGTCAGGGCGTGCGTTCGATACTGGATCATGGATGAATCCCGGGCAAACCCGTCCGCCCTGAGTGACGTACAATTGCTGGTGGACGGCGCCCATACTGCCGACCACATGATTGTAGACGAGCCGGCCGGCAGGCGCAGCACCGTTGGATGCCCCCGCTGACAGCTACGTGACATTCATTCATTTACGATGGATGCAGGCGACACCTTGGTAGGCGTACGCAGCAAAGTTCTCGTTCTCACCGGCCAGTCAACGGCCAACTCCCAGCTTGTTGACACGCTGCGGGAGAAGTGCGACGTCGTCGAGACGGAAACCATCGATCAGGCCATCGACGCGCTCCGCCACGATCAATTCGACGCGGTTTTCTCTGATTCAGCAGATTTCCTTCCGCTGGAACGCGCTCTGGTCTCCCAGCAAGCCAACCTGATCCTGAATACCATCGGTGAAGGGGTATGCATCGTTGACGGCGAGGCACGCTGTAACTGGATGAACAAAAAGATGCATGCCTGGCCGCCGCGGGTACACGAAAAAATCCGCCGCACCTGTCAGGAAGCATTCGACCTGTTCAGCAAACAGGTATCGCCCCACTCCCCCGAAACGCCCACCTTTTCCCGCTCCAAACGCTACAGCCTGAACATCGAAGATCACCAGTTCCTGGAGATGATTGCGTCTCCGGTG
>CAZSJB010000043.1:0-3731 GCA_964606625.1 uncultured Tepidisphaeraceae bacterium
GGCCGATCAGTGAAGCGATTGCGTCCCGGTCCTGAACACCGAAAATCGGGATTGAGCCAGCCGCTTCATTGGACTCGACCGTTCGAGTACACTGGCAGGCCTATGTCGGATCCGGAAATGCAAATGCTCATCGCGGCGCGGGAGAAGTCCCGGTGGCTGGTGGAATCCTTGCGAGAAAAGCGAGAGGAACTGGCAGCCAATCCGCCCGCCATGGATCCCGGCAAATCGGCTGAAGGTCGTGCGGCGATGGACTATGCCGTCGCCGCCGCCGAACGAACGTTGAACAGCATCGAAGCAGCTCTGGAACTGGCGCTTAACTCCCGTCTCGATGACACTGCCGCTAACAATTGATCCCGACTCCCACATCACCAAGGCATGGATGAGGACTGCAACATGACCGAGACCGTTACCCAAACCCAGGTATCCGGAACGATTGTCGCACGTGCGGGCGGCTATTACCGGCGCGCCCGATATATCATGGCTGCCCTTCTGATCGGTGGCGGCATGTGGTTTGGCTATGACGGATTCTATGGCTGGCCGGAAGAAAATCGCCGCCATCTTGAGATCCGGGAACTGCTTGATCAAGCCACCGTCGATGGCGACGAAGCTGAGGCGGCCCGCCTGGCTAGTGAGTTGAAGAACTACAAGTTCCACACCGACTGGGATCTGATGCTTCAGAAAATCCTGTTCGCCGCCCTGCCCATCGCCGGATGCGGCGTCATCGCCTGGACGCTCTACAATTCGCGTGGCGAGTACCGCCTGGCAGATCAAACTCTGCATGTTCCCGGGCACCCGCCGGTCCATCTTGACCAGATTACCCGGATCGACAAGCAGCTCTGGGATCGCAAGGGCATCGCTTACATTGAATACGATACGGGCAGCCAGTCCGGACGAATGCGTCTGGATGACTTTGTCTATGACGCCTATCCCACGCGCGACATCTTCAAAACAGTCGAGGCATACACCCTTGCCCGTGTCGCGCAAGCAACGAACGAACCAGCTGCACAGGACGCCGAAAACTGATCAATTCCGCGCGTCTTCCCCACATCCCATCTCCAGCGGCAGCACATCAGGAAGCAGGCTCGATCAGATCGGGACTGTTGTTGCGCACGCTGTTGACTTTAGGGCCAACTGGCCAGGCTTCCATACGATCAGGCGGATAAGGCCGAAGCAGGTCAGCAACGTCGTGCGCAGGCACATTGCGGTCCAGCCAACGATCGTAATCCGTCGGATCAAGCATCACAGGCATACGGGGATGAATGGATCGAAGCGCGTCATTGGCCTCGGTAGTCAGGATGGTGAAGGTGTCGATCGGCTCGGAAGCGTCTTCCGGCTGCCAGCGTTCCCACAAACCCGCAAAGGAGAAAGGCGCGTCGTCTTTCATGCGAATGAAATACGGCTGCTTGGGAGGCTTTTCTCCCTGCCATTCATAAAAGCCGTCGGCTGGAACCAGGCATCGCCGTCGCTCCATTGCTTCGCGAAACATGCGGCTCGTGTTGGCTGTTTCGGAGCGGGCATTAATGGGTTGAACACGGGGTTTGCCGCGTGTCCAGTAAGGAATCAATCCCCAGCGTACCAGGCGGGCCACCCGCTCTTTCCTGATGTTGTATCGGATGATCGGCAGCTCCTGTGACGGAGCTGCATTGAAGGTCGCCGGAAACAGCGCAGAAAGATCAACGCCGTACACCGCCTGCCACAAAGCTGTGTCACGAATGGTATATCTGCCACACATGGTTCCTGATCATATCCCAACGAGAAAGCCCGCGGCGAACCACGGGCTTTCTTAAGCAGGTTTTGTTGATACGCGTTGCGGCTGTTACCAGCGATCCCGGCCACCGCTTCGGTTTGCCCGGTCGCCACCGCGACCCCCACCAAAACCGCCCCGGCCACCGCCGTATCCACCACGGCCACCCCCAAAACCGCTGCGCTGCTCGCGCGGGCGGGCTTCGTTGACGGTCAGCGACCGGCCACCGTGTTGCGTACCATGCAGCGCAGCGATGGCGGCTTCGGCTTCGCCGTCGTCAGCCATTTCGACAAACCCGAACCCTTTGCTGCGGCCAGTATCGCGATCCGCGATCACTTCGGCGCTGTTGACAATGCCGTGCTGCGCAAAGAGCTGCTGTAGCTCTGAGCTGTCGACGTCGTACGAAAGATTCCCGACATAAAGACGCTTGGCCATCGTAATTGATCTCCGAAATGCGATGGACCATTTGACCCCTATTTGTGGCTTCCCGGGTCAAGATCTGAAAGAGGCCTGACATTCGGCCTAAAGAGAGGTAGACGACCGCAACATCCCCTGACCGTAGCAGACAATGAAGTGCCCAGCAGGCAGACCGACCGACGAACCAATCCGAAGACGGATTATACCACGCCCCTCAGGCAATGCCATCATTTTTGAGGGACCGTGGCATGCGCTTTAGTAATCGATCTCATCCAGACGTCCGGCAGTTCTGCTTATCGCTGATAGAGCGGCAGATAGTTGTAGGGCATGGCGAGAATCATGGTATAGGCGGCGGTCGCGTAGATGTCTCCACCATCCTTGCGGCCATCGATGTGCGACCAATGGCAGAGATTGCCGTTACGTCGCACATTGGCCATCAGCACGTTGTGAATGCGCTGATACCACTTTTCCCAGGCTTCACCGCCCAGCATATAGTGCGCGGGTGCCGCGTAGAAATGGCCATAAGTGAACCAACCCCGGTCATCGGCTTTAGCCATGTACTGGATCCCCTGTTCCACCATCGGATCGTCATAAAGACCACAGACTTGCAGGGAATACACGGCAGCCGCGGTGCGCGCAAAACCCGGATCACTGCGCCGCGGTGTGTAGGTAAATCCTCCACTTTCTGCATGCTGACAACTTTTGACGTACGCGATCGCCCGATCGATCGCTTCCCGCGGCACATCCAGCCCGGCATTGATCGCCACTCGCAGCGCTACCACCTGAAGAACCGTCACCGACATGTCTGCATCAGCAGGCCTCGGCTGATAGCGCCATCCCCCCTCCTTGTTCTGGGAAGCCAGAATGCAATCAATGGCCCGCTGAAGGCGCGGACGAATCTCTTCGTTTTGCGTCTGACCGTACAATTCCCCCAGAACAATCGTGGCGATCCCGTGCCCATACATGTTGTTCGCACCGATTGGCGCAGCGATGTACCCGTCAGGGCGAACACAATCGAGCAGAAACCGCAAGCCATTATCAAGCTGCTGCCCATAGGGGCCTTCCCCGGGAAGGTGACCGGCTGTAATGAATGCCATCATGGCGTAAGCGGTGATGGCAACCTGGTGAGACTGGCTGCTCCACGATCCATTGGGCAACTGCTGAGCGGCCAGATAGCGCAATGCCCCCTCAATGACCTGTTCGGTCGCCGGATCCACGGTAACCGCTCCACGGGAGGGCGTGCAGGCCAGCATCACAGCCAGAAACACCGTCAGCCCCCCCTGCCAGGTGGCACACTTCGATGACTTGAGCAGAGAGATCATGGTCAGTTGCGCTCCTCGGCTGCGAGATTGCGAAGATACTGCTCAATCTGCGGCGCATACTCTTCGGGATAGGGTTCTGACTGCGCTTGCCGGATCGCCTCGCGATCACGCTCCGGCAAGCCGATGAAGGCATGCCCGTTATGCACGCCCTGAGCAGCCGCTTCGTTGAATGCATTCCCCTCGTCACTCATCCGGCCTCCATTGCCGGGGACGCCAGGTATTTCCATTCCTTGGGCAGGTGCTCCCGG
>CAZSJB010000043.1:3741-7111 GCA_964606625.1 uncultured Tepidisphaeraceae bacterium
ACCAGGCAGGCCGGGCATAGCCGAACCAGCCACCGGCGCACCGGGAGTCAGTCCGGATTGGGCCATCGCCACGGCAGCCTGGGCCTGGGCTAGCGCCTGCTGGGCCTCCCGGGCGAATGCCTCAGCCTGGGTTGGCTGATTCGCCCCTGCCTGCGAGGCAGCTTGCGTAAGGGCTTGGGCAGCTTGATTCATGGCTTGTTCCGCCACCTGGGGAAGCGCTCCTTGATCGTTGGCAGCGATTTGGGTCAGGTCCTGGCTGATCTGAGCCAGTCGCTCGGCAGCCTGCTCAGCAGTTGCTTGGTCAGCATCCTGCTGGGCGGCCATCGCTTCGGCCTGCTTTTGGAGTTCAGCCTGTCGTTGGGCAAGTTCCTCTAGTTGCTCTGGTGACGGCCCTGCTGGTTTAGCCTCTGTCTGTTGACCGGGTCGGGCGTCGGACTGATTGTCTGATGTGTTCTCTCGACCGGGTGCTTCGGCAGCAGGCTGATGCGGTTGCGCCGCCTGCTGAGCAGCCTGCTCCATGGCGCGCTGGGCATCGCCCATACTGCGCGCCGCATCCGCGAGCTGATTCTGCGCAATCTGATTGGCTGCGCGATCCGCCGCCTGTCGGGCCTTGGCAATGGGCGATTCGGCTGTAGGGAGCGGGATCTGTTGCAGCGCTTCTGCAATGGCCTGCTGCTGCTCCAGCAGATCGCCAGCGGTGGGCAGTTGCTGGATGGTCTCGGTCAGATTCTGCTGAGCCTCTGCGAGGGCATCGGCCGCATCCTGGAGATTCTGCTGCGGATTGGGAGGAGTGCCCAGATCGTTTTGAAGCTGTGCAATTTGTTGATCCAGGGTCTGCTGTGCCTGCTGGAGATGATGCATTGCCTCCTGCTGCTGGGGCTGAGCTGCCTGGGGCTGATTGTCGGCAAGCTGCTTACCGGCTTGCTCCATCTGCTCACCGGCCTGCGAAAGTGCTTCAGCGGCAGGAGTGGCTGTCTCCGCAATTTGTTTCGCGGCTTCGGCAGCGCGTTTGGCGACCGCATCCTGCTGAGTGGCCAGCTCTTCAGGAATGGGTTTTTCTTTGGCAGCCTCCCGGGCAGTGCTGGTGGAGAGTTTCCGCTGCTCCATCATCATCTCACCAACATCCTGACGCACTTTTTCCAGCGCAACCAATCGCTCTTTTTTGTCTGCAATATCCGCCAGACTTGCGATCAGAATGGATTCCGCATCCTCCAGGGCGGCGATAGCCGCTTTCTGTGGTGTCGTTGCCTGATCAACAACAAACGCCTCGGCAAGCAGGGCCATCCCCGCTTCCTGCATTTGATTGGCAGCGCGCCGCAGCGGATCTGCCGCCTGAGGCACTCGGGCATTCGCCATCGACTCCACATCCCGCGTTTCACGCTGCAGAGAAGACTGGCGCGATGCTAGCGTGCTGCGGAACTCACCATCCTCTCCGGTGGTGGTTTGTCTCTGAAGGATCTGCTGCTGATCGCGTAACTGGCGTACGCGATCGAGGAGTGTTGCAATCGCTTTCTCAGCTTCTGCCGGCAGCGTGTTGCTCTGCTGGGCCCGGGACAACTCTTCACGGGCCAATTCCACCAGTTGCTGTAAATGACGGCTGGCATTCTGCGACTGCTGAGTAGCGTGCGTGCTTTGCTTGCTGTTCAACGCTGCTCGGGTCTCCTGCATGGGATCTTGGGCAGCGCGAATGGCCTCTGCCAATTCCGGAGCGATTTCAGCCACGTCACGGCGAATCTGCTCTGATCGATCCACCACATCCGCCTGAGCAAGCTCGGTGTCAATCGCATCAGATTCATTCCATCGCTGCTCCAGACGCCGGGCGTCGTCGGTCACGCGCTGCTGTTCATCAGCCAGGCGGGCCAGTTCCTGGGTTGCATCCTGCAACTGCCGAATCCGATCCTTGGGGCGTGCAAGCGTCCGCGCCAGCTCACGCAGCTGATCACGAGCCATCTGCTGATTCGAGGCAGCGCGGAAAAGGCTGGCCCCCGCCAGGTCACTGGCAGCCTGACGCAACGAAGGCATCAGACGCCCCTGTTCCGACTGTCGCAAGGCAGCCAGCATGCGCTCTCGCTGGTCCCCCGTGGCTGAGTCGATAATGTGCTTCAATTCATCGAGCAAAAGACTCACTTCATCGTGCAGTGATTCCTGCTCCGTCGCCTGGATCTGTAGCGCCAGTTGCACACTGTCTTTCAGATCGTCGACCGATCTGCCCCCTGTTTCGCGCGCCAAAGCAATCGTCTCTTTAAGATTCGCATTCTGCCGTTCCGCCGCCTCGGCAAAGCGCCGTGACAGATCATACATCGCTTCCTGTCGACGATATTCGATCAGGATTTGATTGAGTTGCGCAATGATCGCCTTCTGGGAGGTGTAAGCATCAGCAACATACTGGCGAGACTGCGACGGATCTGCCGCGCCGCGCGACGCCTGTAACAGCGCAATCACGCGCTGCATCTCTGTCTCAGACAGCGATGCCATCGCACCATGCAGCGCCTTGAGCGTCTGCACTTCATCTCCATCATCCAAACCGTTGTGCTCAAACTCGGCGATCAGTGCTTCAAGCTGTTGAGTCACGTCGGCAACCTGCATGCGCAGTTGCTGCTGCTGAACCTCCGCCTGGCGAATGGTTCCTCGATCCACTTCTCCCCGAAGCAGCGTGGTTACAATCACCAGACCTACCAGGAGGGCACCGGTTTTGAATGTTGCCTTCATGAGCACTTCCTCGCTGTGCGATGCCTCTTGCTCACTTATACCAGCCCAGCCAGAGCGGATGCAGCCTAATCATGCCTATTGTACCGGGGCAAAGTCATTGCCTACGGCGCTTCGCCCTCGGTGGAGCGAGAGCGCCCCCGCTCAAGAATCATCCGGCCAAGATCCTGATTAATCATCTGCTGTCGCTCGGAAACACTGTCCAGCGGATTCCAGGTCTCACCAATGCGCGTCATCAGTTCGGCACGCTTCTCCTCCGGCGTAACCAGACGCAACACATAACGCTCACTTTCAGAGATGCCAGGCCCGGTCTCGTCATTGGTATCCTGCACCTCAAGCCACCATTCGATCATGGTTCCGGGGGGCGGAACAGGGCTGAGTGACTGCATTTGCCACTCATAATACCCCCGGAATGACTTGGGGTGACCCGCAAGATTCAATTCAATCTCTCCCACCTTTTCACGCGACTTCTGCCAGGCCTCTTGTGAGACGAACAGCGCATTTGCAGGAACGGGCACCTCACCTGTGCTCTCATGACGCCAGCGAAGCTTGAGATACGCCTGTCCCGATGCCTGCCGGAACTCAATCCGGACCGGGTAGGCTTTGTTCGCCTCGAGAAGAACCGGCTCGGATTGCTGAATGAGCTGGTCTTGTTTCCATTGCC
>CAZSJB010000043.1:7121-8334 GCA_964606625.1 uncultured Tepidisphaeraceae bacterium
CCAGCGTTCGAACAACAGCTTGTCATTGACCCAAAGGCGTACGCCATCGTCGGCTTCCACAATAAAGGTATACCGGCCACTCACCGGGGGAACGATGACCCCAGTCCAACGGGCAGTAAAGTTTTCAGGCTTCATCCCACCGGGCATCGACGTCTGATTTTTCCAGTCAAAGTCAATAGGCCCATCGATCGCTTCAATCGGCGCGCCTTTAAACTCCTGATTCGGGTAATACTGCCCTGCCAACCCGTTCAGATTGCTGATCTGCACATCAGACATCCGAATGCGGTATCGGATTCGCGCCGCGCCCAAGGCAAAATCATCAGCTGCATCAAACCCAATGGCCACTGTTGCAGCCGAGGTGACCAGGATCTCACGCCTCAGCGGATGCGTGACACGGACGGTTGGAGTGCGATCCGGCTGAAGATCAAGACGATAGACCGTCGGATCTTGGGAAGTCAGTCCTAACGCATCGGTGAGATGAATAGAAAAGCCTCGCGTCGGCTGAGGGTATTTGGGCACCGGAATGTGCTTCTGATTGCCATCGACTGCGATAAGCAGTGTGGGATCATCGGCTTCCGGAATCAGGCGATAACGAGCCTCACTGCCGTGCATGTAAACGTAGTTGGCAAAATCGCCTTGGCTGGTAGAGGTGGTGACGGGCTTGCTTGCCCGGACGCGCAGCACCAATCGACTGCCTTCGAGAATTGTCAGATCACCAGGTGCGCGGCGCATGCGGCCCAATCCGGTATAGCTTGGGAAGATCTGTTCGATAGACAATTCCGCAACCGCCGGACGCACTTCGGCGCGCACATGCCGTTCAGGGCTGCGCCCATCATTGAGATAGATGCGGTAAGAGAACGATTCCTGCACCCCGTCGATGGTTCGCTCGAAGCGATCTGAGCCGGCTTCTACAGGGTGGATGGGAATTGTCTGCGTTCGGCCAGACGCGTACTCGATGACAATTCGACCGCGCGCAGGGACAATGCCTTCGGCGCGAGCGGCCAGCGTCACGCTGTCGCCCCGTGCCACCAGCAGATCGCCCTCATCAATAATCACGCGGGTCTTTCGTGGAACTTCGACGCCCGGGACAAGCACGGCCCGTTTGAGCAGGTCGCCTGCGGGTTCGCCGCCAATGGCAAGGCCAATCAGCCCAAGCACCACAACGCCAATCGCCAGTGCGGCATTGCGACCCATGCGATCAGTTGCGATGACG
>CAZSJB010000043.1:8344-11413 GCA_964606625.1 uncultured Tepidisphaeraceae bacterium
GCGCGCAAAATCGAGAGGCTGAGCGATCGCTTCGGTTTCGCGGATCAGCGCCTTGATCATTGCCACGGAAAATCCTTCTTCCAGGGCACCAGGACGGCTGAGTTGCACGGCGGAGATCAACCGGCTGTTGAAAGCCGGCTGGCTTTGCTCGACCCATAAGCTGACGGTTTCATCATCCGGCCTGAAAATCAGGGGCATTAGGACCTGTCGCACAATCACAGAGCCGATCACCGAGAGATTGGCCAACAGCAGCACCACCCGCACAAGATAGGACAGATCCATCAGCCAATCGATCAGCATCGTCGCAGCCAATATTGCTACGAATAAGGCCGCCGCCAGCGATAGTCCGCTAACCAGCGAAACGATCGCATGTTTGCGTTTAACGGCTGAGATCTTGGCAGTTAACAAGGTGCTCATGAGCTTCAGTTACTTCAGTTGGACCGCTTTGCGCCAAAGCCACTCGGCTGTCACAACGGACATCAGCAGGATGAAGAAAATCGGGCTAGCCCAGATATCGACATCGTGTGTCGAGCGAACGCGCTTGGTGCGCTGCCGGACATGATTGGATAGTTCGTGAAGATTTTCTTCTCGGAAGTATGCTCCACCGCTGATTGCTGCCATCTGCTGAAGCAACAATTCATTCATGGCGGTCTGGCTAAGCTCCAGACGCGGCGCTCCCACGTCAAATCCGAGCGTTGTGGTCGGATCTGTCTCGACATAAAGCTCATACGCACCGGCCTGGGGTGCGACAAACTCACCGCGATAAGTCCCCGGCTGTTCACGGCGCAGCAGCAGGGTTCCGCTGATGCCGGAAGCGGTGCGATACGTTCCCCGCACCTGATCCTGAATCAAGGGGGAATAATGCTCATCGTACAGACGGGCATACACAGTAATCCGGTCACCAGTGGCATACTCCTGCTGATCAGTGGAGAGTTGGGTGCGCTTTGATTCACCCAGTAAATGCGGCAGCGCCAGGCGGCGCACGATCTGCGTCCATAGTGTGATGTGGTATTCATCCCCCAGGCGACGCCAGCGCCAGGTGTCATCGGTTCCGCTGTAGAAGACTTGCCCCAGGCCGTACTGATGCAGAACGAAGATCGGTGTTCGGCTGGAGGCTCCGCTGCGCGTCTGCTGAGCATCAACCAGCAGGATCTGGGCAGCCGGCTTAGGACGGAAAACGGGCGTCAGGCGATAAATCTCGGGCAGTCTTTCCCAAATCGCGGTGTTCTCTGTTTCATCATCGCTGAAACGCAGGACCGCACTGAGCATCCCTTCGGTGGTCAGTTCGACTTTGATGGGATCGCTTCCATTGGCAGGCGGACGGCCAAAGGTGCCACGGGTCGGTTCCACCGGCAGCATCCATTCAACGATCGTTCCTTCAATGCTGCTCAGCCCATGCCGGCGACCGGGAATAATCAACATGCCCCCACCGAACTTCGAGACGAACTCTTCCATCGCCTCGAGTTGTAACGACGTGAAGGCCCGCAAGTCCACATCGCCCAGGATGATCAGGTCATACTCGAACAGTTCTGCCTTGTTTCGCGGAATCTCCGGCAAATAGGGACCGTCCGGATCGCTGGACAGTCCGGGCGCGGCTTCGAGCAAAACGGTCTTGAGTGTGACCCGGTGGTCACGCATCAACATAGCCTGTAAGTAGCGGTACTCCCATCGCGGCGCGTACTCGATATAAAGTACCTTGATGCTGCCATCAATGACACGCAGCGGCTGAGCCCGAGTGAGATTATCCGTGCTGGCTTCATCTCCGGTAGGTTCCAGGCTGGCTACCAGGCGATACTGCTTCGACTGCTCCTCCTCCTGTTGCTTCTGGGGTGTGAGAAGAATCGGAATAATCTGCTCCCCCTCGTTGAGGATGATGTCCTGTTCAATGACCTGCTCAGCTGGGGCACTTTCAGGCTGTTCGGGAATGAGTTCCAGTCGCAACGTTGTTGTACGGCCCTCCATGCCATGGGCGCGGATTCGCACAGACACCAGCACTTCGTCATCGAAGAACGCAACTTCAGGCGCAAACAGGTTTGTCACCGCAACCTGTCGTGGGGACGTAATCCCCACCCCCCATACGTACAACGGCACACCCTGCTGGCGGGCCATTTCAGCAGCTCCCGTCGCCGACGAACCACTGTTGGTCGCGCCGTCGGTAATCAGCACAATGCCTGCCAGCGGCTGGCCGCGCGATCGTCCGAGTACCTCACGCACCCCGTCGCCGATGCGGGTAACGGAATCCGTCGTTTTGACGGTTTCAATCCATCGGCCGGTTGCGGGGGCTGTATCACCGGCAGCTGCAATTTCCTCAGCCGATGCGCCGAAACGATACGGACGGAGATCGTATTCCTCAGCCAGTTGCGGCAGGAGGCGCAGCCGCTCATCCTGAAGTACCGACCGCACCAGCCGCATGCGCGCCGGCCGGCCGATATCACCCAACTCATCAGTCGGCTGTTCCAGCCCCCTGGTTGGATCCAAACGGCCCAGCCCTATACCCGCACGAACCAGGTCATTGCCACGCCGCTCATCTTGGATCTCCATGCTGCTGGAGGCATCGACCATGATCACAAGAC
This sequence comes from uncultured Tepidisphaeraceae bacterium, assembly GCA_964606625.1. GTDB lineage: Bacteria > Planctomycetota > Phycisphaerae > Tepidisphaerales > Tepidisphaeraceae > CALEKX01. Next base: position 10,918 of record CAZSJB010000043.1, read on the forward strand.
TACGTCGAATTGATCCTTCGATCGTCAGGCTGAGCACAGGTCGCATCAGCAGCACGACAAGTAGCCCCAGAAAGATACAGCGGAGCACCGTCAATCCGATGCGCTGGATACGGGGCAGGTCACTGCTGTACCGGCGATAAACCCAGATCGCCAAGAAGATCAGCGCAACCCCCAGGAGCAACATCCATCCCATGACACTGCCGCCGCGCAGGGTAAGCGTGGCGTCTGTTACCTGAGCGACATCGCTGCCGGGCACCCCCATGAGCTTGAGCACAAAATCGGGCCTCGCGCTTATCTCGATCGGCTGAACCACTGGGCGATGTATGTTTCGACGACGGCCATCAGCAGCACCAGAACAGCCAACGGCAGCCACAATTCCGTACCGGTTCTGGCGGTGGCCAAGCGGTTGCTAAAGGTTTCACCATCGCCCCAGTCCACAATCTGAGCCCGTTCCGAGAGGGCTCGAATCTGTTCGTCCGTCAATTGCTGAAGATTC
>CAZSJB010000044.1:0-11140 GCA_964606625.1 uncultured Tepidisphaeraceae bacterium
TGGCCGATCCATCGCCAACCCGGCGTCGATCGCAGCATCCTCCGCCTGGCGGTCTGGGAGCTGTCCAACACCTCCACCCCTCCGCGCGTCGTCATCGACGAGGCCATCGAACTGGCGAAGGAGTTCTCCACCGAGCAAAGCGCCGCTTTCGTCAACGGCGTCCTCGATGCCATCCATCGCGAAAATCAGGCCTTGATCGATGAAGCAAAACCCTAGGATCATGGGCCGTTGGTCACGCGCCAGCGGCGGAACAGCGAACCGGCCTTCGCCCCGGCAAGCGACCCTTCGGGAAGCAGAACGCGGCGAATGACAAGCGGCCAATAAACCGGTAACAAACAACCATTCCCATGCGTTTTTTCTCCAAAACCCTCGATAAGCTCAAAGGTGCGCTCAAGAAGACTGCGCAAGTCCTCAATACCGACGTTCGCACCCTCTTTATCCCCGGCCGGCAGATCGACGAAGAGTTCCTGTCGGAACTGGAAGAAAAGTTCCTCCAGGCGGATATGGGCGTCCAGAATGTCGAGCGAATCGTCTCAGCCGTTCGTGATCGCTGGCGCCTGGGGCGCATTAAAAACGCCGAGGAAGCTGAACGCGTCGTCAAGGAGGAGCTGCTTCAGATCCTCCCCACGGATGTCGACCGCCAGTTGAAGTTCGCCCCCAGCGGCCCCACCGTCATCCTGGTCGCTGGCATCAACGGTGCCGGCAAAACCACCAGTATCGCCAAGCTCGCCTGGATCCTCAAAAACCAGCTGGGCAAAAAGGTGATGCTTTGCGCCAGTGACACATTCCGGGCCGCAGCCGTCGATCAGCTCACCATCTGGGCGGAGCGGATCGGCGTCGAGATCGTTAAGCATCGCATGGGCGCTGACCCGGCTGCCGTCGCCTACGACGCCTGCGAAGCCGCCGTCGCCCGCAACTTCGATGTGCTGATCGTCGACACCGCCGGCCGCCTGCATACCCAGGAGCATCTCATGCGGGAACTGATCAAGATCCGTGACGTCGTCGCCCGCAAAATCGAAGGGGCGCCGCACGAGGTGCTGCTGGTCCTCGACGCCACCACCGGCCAGAACGCCATCCGCCAAGCTCAGATGTTCAGCCAGGCGATCAATGTCACCGGGCTGTTCGTTGCCAAGCTCGACGGCAGCGCCAAGGGCGGATTCATCCTCAGCATCCGCGAACACCTCAAACTGCCGGTCAAGTTCATCGGCCTGGGCGAGACACCAGAGGATATCGAAACCTTCGATCCCCAGCGCTTCGTGGATGCACTGTTCCAGGAAGAAGTTCCGGCTGAGACCTAACCGGACAGAGATGGGTTTCCATGCCGACCTTCTTCCGATATTGGGCTGTTTTCCCGATGGGTGGCGCCTTGAAAATGGCCCATTTTCCCATACAGTTTCGCAATCCAATTTTGCCCGGATGGCACATGCCGGGCACTTCCGTGAAAGGAGTCATGTCATGAGCGGTCTGCGGATGGGCATTATCGGGGTTGGCCTGCTGGCGTTGATCACCGGCGGCTGCCAGAACAAGGTCAAGCGGGAAAATGAGCAGCTCTGGCAGCAGAATCGCGAGTTGCAGGAGCGCAATACGCAGCTTGAAGCCCAACTGCGCCAAGCCCCCGACGCCCGCAGTTATGCACAGCTCCAGTCCGAAAACCAGCGCCTCGCAGCTGAGGTCGCCAAACTCCAGGAAAGCCTCCGCCAGCAGCCGGCTGGCACGCCCACACCCGGCCTGGAAGGCATTGATGCCGTCTATGATGCCGCGGCCGGAACCGTCACCGTCACCCTCCCGGGCGACGTGCTGTTTGCCAGCGGTTCGGCTGAGCTGCGCCCCACCGCTCGCACTACTCTCGACAAGATCATCCAGGCCATCAAGAAGGATTATCCCAACAACCAGATCACGATCCGCGGTCATACTGATACCGATCCCATCAACCGGACCAAGGACAAGTGGTCCGACAACTGGGACCTGGGATTCGCCCGCGCCCATGCCGTTCAGCAGTACCTGATCAAGAACGGCGTGTCTGAGAAGAACATCCGTGACGTCGCCAGCGCCGGCCCGAATGCGCCCAAGAGCACCAAGGCCGCCAGCCGCCGCGTCGAAATTATCGTCAACACACGCTGAACGGTTGACGCCCGAACTGACGGACGATGAATGATGTACCAATGATATGACGAATGACGCATGAAGCAGGATTTCATGCGTCATTCGTCATTTTTCATCCTCTGGTGAATCATTCATCCAGCACCTGACTTTCCATGATCTCCATCCTCGATTACCGCATGGGCAATCTTCGCTCGGTGCAAAAAGCATTCGAGCATGCCGGTGCTGACGCGCGTATCATCTCCACAGCCCAGGAGATTCAACAGGCCACCAAACTCGTCCTGCCCGGCGTGGGGGCTTTTGGTGACGCCATGGAGCATCTGCACCAGCAGGGCCTGGTCGCACCGATCAAGGCATACGCCGCCACGGGCAAGCCATTGCTGGGCATCTGCCTGGGATTGCAGCTTCTGTTTGATGTCAGCTATGAGGAGGGTGAACACCCCGGCTTGGGGCTGGTGCGAGGTAAGTGCGTGCGGTTCGAGGTCGATCGCGAGCTGGGCCTGAAAGTCCCGCACATGGGCTGGAATCAACTCCAGGTGCAGAAGGCGACACCGCTATTCGAGGGCCTGCCTGAAGGCGCGGGCGTCTACTTCGTGCACAGCTACCATGTCGTGCCCGATGACCCTTCGATCATCGCCACTACCACTGACTACGGCCATCCATTTGTCAGCAGCATTGCCACCGGCAACATCATGGCAGTGCAGTTCCATCCCGAGAAAAGCCAGGCGGTCGGCTTGCGGATTCTCCGCAACTTCGCCGCCCTGGCCTGATCCGGATCTCTGCCAACCTCGCCGCCGGCAGCATGCGCTCACTGAGCCGCATCCTGCAAGACCTCGAACTCCTGGATGCTGTAACCCCAGGCTGTAGCCTGCTTGTTGGCCTTCATGCGCACATGGCGCGCCTCAACCGGTGCAGGGAGATCGATGACGCTCACGCCACCGCCACCGCTGGTCTCATGATGCACTGTCTGCCACGCCTCCGGTGCATCCGCCGAGGCCACCTGGATCTCAAAGTCCGACGGGTACGCGTTCTTCCAGTGAATCCGTACCGCATTAAAGCGCTGGGTTTCCCCCAGATCCACAGCCAGCCATTCGCTGTCGCGGAAGATAGAGGCCCAGCGGGTTTCCATGTCGCCATCGGTCGCCAGTTCCGGGCTGAAGGTCACGCCGCCTTCAGTCTTGACGCTGGAAGCGGTGGTCTTCTTGCCCTGGGCGAGATTGACCAGCTTGCGCGACTCAAACCGCATCGCAGCCGCCTTGGCACGGAGCGAAGCGACCTCCTGCGCAGTCGACCCCTGGTCCATGACAACACCCAGGTGCGGCTGACGGATATTGGCATTGGGTGGAAGCTGCTCGAGCACCGCAATCATCTCCTCGATGTTCGCCAGCTCGTCTTCGATCACCGGCGCAAGGCGGTCATCGATCTGCGAAGGATCGACTGGGTCATCCCCCCGGCCGTGCACCGCCCGCAGAGCGCGCAGGTAGTTGTGCTGACTGGTCAGCAGCGTGCGATACAGCTCCGCCCACAGGTACGACTGGGTTGCACGCGCCCTGGCCTGCGGGACAAGGTCGTCGGAGTCGATCAGGGCCTTCAACTGCTGCTGCGCCTCCGTCAGCCCCTTCAGCACATGGGCATAGTTGGCCAGAGTCTTGTCATGCGTGCCCCAGTAGGTGCCTTTTTTCGCCGATTCATGATCCGCCAGGGAATCCTTGGTAAGCGGCTTGGCAAAGGCCTGACTGAAAACCGTCTCGGTGAAGATGCCCATCCGCTGGTACCAGTCGTTGATGTGCAGGCCATCCTCTTCCGGCGGCGCCTGCTCATCGACCGGACGATACAGCGGACCTTCTGTCACCAGGGCCGCATCGAACGTCTTCCAGTAATTCACGATCGCATCGGCGTGCTCAGCACCAAAGTCCCGCTCGGCAATCTCCCGCAGCAGTGCTTCAGGCTGCTTGACCACCCGCGGTTCCCAGATGGCCCGGGCAAGCACTTCCAGATTGGGGCTGTAGGCCCAACCCTCTGCACTGCCCCACCACAGCACCAGGTTGTTCACCTGCACATCGAACAGCCTATCCAGCTTGTGCGCTGCCACGAACGGCAGCGGCATGGCAATGACCGGATTGACGCTCTCACACGCGCCGCCCACTGACACCAGCGGATAGTAGTTCTCACCCCAGATGACCTTGCCATCATCGCCCGTCATCAGGGCGGTTTCGGCAAAGTTATCGCGACGAATCAGCCAGTTGTCGTTGTTGCCGGCTTCGTTGTAGAGAATCCCATAGCCGTTATCGCGCAACCAGGCCATGAATGCCTGCTCGGCACCCGCAGGCTCCCCGAAGAACCCATGCCACAGCCACGCAACGGCCACGGCATCCTCAATCCCGGCCTGTTCCAGCGCCTCCCGCATGATCCCCATGATCTGCTTCATGGTGTCAATGCGGGTATGGGTATACTCGGCCCCATCTGACACGCGCCGGCTCGCTGGCGAGGGGATGACGCTGTAATCGCCAAACAGCGCATACAGGATCTTTGTATCCGGGTTGGCACTCAGCAACTGAGCATAGCTGTCCAGGTACACCTGTCGCCCGATCGGATCAAACGGATCCAACACCCGACGCCCCTCGTTGCCCTTGTGGTAGTAGACAGCCGAGGCATATTTCGGATCGTCCATGTAGTCACGGCTGTCACCGTTCAGGAACGGCGGAAACTTCATCTCCACCATCAGCCCCAGGCCGTACTTCTGGCGTACCTCCAGTGACAGCGGCGGACCATGCTTCTCGCCCCAGGCGATATTGATGTAATGCCGGGCCATGAAGCGCGCCTGGTCGATCTCGCTCCACTCCGGGGGCGGCGCCTGGTTGATGCGATGCCCGCCGACGCGATGCCGCATCGCGGGCGCAGCCGATTCATCCAGCCCGGTGATGTCCAGCGACTTTCTCTCCAGGAATCGGAATGTCCCGTTCATCGCCCCCTTGGGCGTAGCGCCGACGATGTACAGATTCCCGTCGCGCACTGCCAGATGATATGCCTCCGGCTGACCTTCCGGCAGGCGGAATGCTGCCTGCTGATGCGCCTCGGCAATGGCTGGGTGATCTGCGATGGTCCCGACAAAGATCCGTCCGCCGGCGTGCTCAGTCGAGAGCTCAACACCCTGCTCGCTTGCCAGCAGGGCGCGCAGGTCTTCGGCAGCCGTCCGCGTCAGCGGATCGCTGCCCGGCACGATGGACCATTTCGAGTCAATGGTCTGTGCGTACAAGGCGCCACACAGGGCAAACGACAACAATGCGATGATACGAAGGCTTTTCATGATCGTTTTCTTCTTCTCACAAGGACTGCCAGTGGCGCCAGCCATGCAAACGCGGTCGGCTCGGGTACGAGCGTGACGGCCAGAAATCCATCCGGTGCGTTACTGATGCGGATCGCGTCGATCGCACCACCACCGGCGCCGATCGACAGCCCGATACCTTCAAACAGACTTCCAAACAGATCCTGTCCCTCGGCATAGAGATTGGGCAACCCCAGATCTGTCAGATCCGGGTTGATCCAGAATGAGATGGCATCGTCATCGCCCAATACATTCATGTCGATCCGCGCCAACAGCAGGTGAACCAGCCCGGCATCGTAGGTGGTGCCCTCCGGCTCGAAGAGATTGACGTTTCCGCTGTGGCGAAGCTGGATGATGCCACCCTTGCGCAGCCCGATGAAGGCATCACCCGCATTGTCCCCATTGCCCGCGGCTGTCCGGTCCAGCCACAGCAGCACATCCTGATCCTCATCGTGGCTATCAATGCGTGCCAGCGCACTGATCCAGATCGTCCCGTCCATGCCGCCGCGGATGCCCCGGCCGGAGACGACGGCTGAGTATGTGGGTCCGGACGCATCCTTGCCCGCGCCACCGCTGATGAGCATGCCGATGCTCTGGGAATTGCGATAACCGGGCGCGTCGTAGGTCAGTTGATGGCCGACTGCATAATTGGGTGTGGTCTCAAATGCGCGATTACCCGTGATGTAATCGAATCCCGGACCCCACGGCTCGGCCCAGCCGCCGGTCGTGGTGCTGGGCAGGTCAATCCGGTTGGCTGACGGCCCATAGTTGAAGTCTTCACGTACCGTCCCGACCATGGGCTTGCTGAGCGGCTGGGCGCCCCATTCCAGCACCTGCCCATCTTCCAGCAGGCGGCGACGATAGGCTTCAAAGTCGATCTGCTGCACGCCGACGCCATTGTCCATGGCATGCACCGCAGCCGTCCCGGCCGACTGTCCCAGAATCATGAACGTCGGCTCCATGCGGATCGATCCATATGCGATGTGCGACGCCGACAGCGCCACCGGCACCAGCAGGTTGGTAATCTCCTCCCGCTGGGGCGTCAGCGCGCGATACGAAATCCCGTACGGGCTGCCGATGCCGACCTGCACGTCCCCCTCATTGCGCACGTACGCGCCGTGCTGATCCACGACCACATACCGCTGCGTGTTGTGCGAGTCCATCGTGTAGGTGCCCAGCCCCACCGAATCCTCCACGGCCACGCGCTCGCCGTTCTTGAAGATGACGTTGTTGTCCGTCATCACATATTCACCCACCATGCGCCGCGCCTCGCGGACATAGATCTGGTGAGGCCAGCCGCCATTGTCGACGAACTCGTCAGCGGCCAAGCCGTAGCTGTTCATCTCCTCGCGGATCGCCTGCGGCAGGCGCTTATCGGTAGCCAGGAAGTAGAGCAAACCCTTCTGATAGTCGATGTGCTCTTGGATGATACGCTGCCGCGTGGCGTAATCGCCCTCGGGATAGTCGTAGTTGCCACCGATGAAATCGGTCGAGAACGCGCCCTCGTTGTTCACGTCATATTTACCGTTCTGGATCGGCGATGCGGTGATCTTCAGCAGCTTGCCCGAAACCTGCGTGATGCCGTGAACATCTATGTAACGGGCCAGCAGCTCGTACTTGGCCGGATCGTAGTTGTCGGGCTTTGTCCACGGCAGCTTGTTGTTCGGATCTTTCGTGAAGGTCAGACGGTAGTTGTACGCCTGGATGCGATGATCTGCTGATCCCTCCTCACCCGGCGGCAGCGGGCTGATGCCCCACAGCAGCCCACTGCTCGGATCGCCGGGAACCACGTACGGATCCACGCGCGAACCGAATTGGTGTGACCAGGCACTGTTCTTCTGCACACCGTTGTACTTCTCGCCGTAGGTGGCGTTGGATTCGCGGCCGGTGGCGTAACTGACACCGGCTTTGGCCATCAGATCGCCCTCGTAGGTGGCGTCGATGAACATCGCCCCGCCAAAGGTGCGACCGCTTTCCATGCGGATCGACTCGATCTTCGTCCCATTGACACTCACCCCGCCCGCCAGGTCCAGCCGCTCGCCACGGAACACCGCGATCGAGTTTTCTACCACCATGGACTCAAAGATTTGCTCGGCAACGTGCGGCTCGAAACGATATTCGGCATTGATCTTGCCATAGGCCCGGCCGGCGCGGCGGTAAAAGTCCGATGAGATGCCTCCGATCGCTGACGGCCAATAGGTGTCGGTGAAACTCAAACCGCCGGAACTCATTCCGCCCAAGTGTTGCCCCGGCTCAATCAGCGCCACGCGCTTGCCCATGCGCGCCGCCTGCACGGCTGCGGCGATGCCGCCCGACGTGCCGCCATAGACCACCAGATCGTAATCCTCGCAGGACTGGGCAAATCCACTGCTGCTCAGCAACATCGCCACCGCAGCCACCGCGCTGCCGATCCGTATATCAAGACCTCTTGGGGAGCGTTTCATGGTGCATCTCAGTCCAGACCCCGCCCGTCGGGGCGGACGATGGGCGTCCGCCCCGCGGGGGAGCATTGGTTCAATGGAAAATCCAGCGCCGGTTCAGGCGCGTCGCCGCCGAAGCAGCACCAGCCCGCCCAACCCCAGTGCGCCAAGGGAGGCTGGCTCGGGAACCGCCGTGACATACTCAAAACCGTCGGGGTCGTTGCTTATGCGGATAGCATCAAGCGCCCCCCCGCTGGAGAACGATACACGCGGTCCGGCAACGGCATTGAGCACATTCGCGCCGTCGGCACTGAGCAGCGGAGTGCCAAGGCCCGCCTCGCCATTGGACAGATCCGGGTTCACCCAGAACTCGATACGATCCAGATTGTCCTGGTAATCCACCGTTACCCGTGCCAGCAGCAGGTACACCTCGCCGAGCTCAACCGGTTCGGCCGCCTGCTGGTTGTCACTGGCGCCGTAGCGCAGCACGGGCACCGGCGCGACGTCCGATCCGTTGACCGTTCCGCGCAGCGCGATGAAGTTGGCATTGTCACCATGCGGATCATTGCGCAACCACAGAATTGCATCACTCTGGTTGCCGCTCACGCGCGCCAGGGCGCTGACCCAGATCGTCCCGGTCATCGGGGTTGACAGCAGGCGCGAGGCGATGTCGCCTGCGTCAGATCCGCCGTAACCCGCCATTCCGCCGGTGTTGCCAGCGTTGCTGTATCCCGGGGCCGTGTACGTCAGATTCGTGCTGGGGATAAAGTCCGGACCACTGCCACCAAACCAGGCACCTGCCCAGCCGTCACCACTGCTGCCAAGCGTGTTGAGGTTAACAGGATCCGTGCCATCGTAGTCAAAGTACTCGGACACGGATGCGCCCTGAGTTCCCGCGACACCGACAGCCAGGGTGCTTGCCGCCGCAATAGCCAATGCACGTTGCATCATCACTGACCTCCTCGAAGAAAGAGTTGAGAGTTGAAGGATCCGTAGAGTTCCAGTTCGTAAACGCGCGCCCGACCATCGGGCGAATCGGTCACAACCAGGCGGATATGACGTGCCGTAATCGGTTCGAAGTTCAGCTCGGTCGTGTTCGACTGATTGTTCGTCACAGATGCGCCCGGCACCTCGCGCCAGGTGCTGCCATCGTCGCTGGCCTGCAATGCAAATGCCCGCATGGCATGGGTAGTGGCGCGCTGATGGCCATGAATGATCACTGCACGGCTGATCGTCGCGGGTTTGCCCAGGTCGACGCTCAGCCAATGCTCGCCACTGCCGACCGCGGACACCCAGCGGGACTTGTCATCGGTCGCGTCCGCCATTCCGTCGACCGCATGGACGGCTTGGAAATTGCCTTCAATGCTATCCGCCTGCACGGGCTTGCCAACGGCGATATTTCGCAAGACATGAATCGAATAGACCTCAGCCGTGTCCCCACTGCTGGCCTCGATGGTGAGAATATCTTCCGCAGGAACGCGCACCGTTCCCCCTTCGACCGGTTGGTCGTTGAGGGTGATTCGATCGGCTGACCCCGCTTCAATGCGCAACTCGATCTGCTCGACATCCTCACCAACGACCAACTCATACGTATCCTGGGCCGGGCTGAATGGCGTGCGCAGCCGGCCTGTGACGGCGTCCAGCCGCTGAAGGGGCGGCGGACCATACACCGCAATCTCACGAACCGCCGCCGGCTGATTCGTGCCCACGCGAACAAACCGCACTGTCAGCGGTTCGATCGCAACGGCAGTCCCTTCTGTCGAGACGGCTTGGGTCCACTGCTGACCATCCTGCGACACTTCAAGCGTCCACGGCTGGGGTTGATCCCACTGCACAAACACGCTTTCCACCGCAGCCGCGGCTGGCAACTCAACGACGACAGCATCAAGGTCGCGCCGCAAAGGCTGGTTAGCAGCCAGATCCGGGCTGGTGGGTTTTTCGTGAAGGTACTGGCGTGTGCGCTCGATCTTCTCGCGCAGCTTGACGATCTCGGCGTCGCGCGTGGGGCGATTGCCGCGCTCATGCTTGCCACTGAGGAAGAAATTGGGTGGGAACTCTTCCAGCAGTGCTATCAGTGCCTCGGTGTTGGCAATGTCATTTTCGAGAATGGGCAACAGTTCAACCCGGATCCGCGGCGACTCGGGCGCGCGATGCGAGAGGCGATCCATCACCTGTAACGCCCGCATGTGGTTATGCATGTTGGAGAAGATCAGGTGGAACGCCCGCGTATTCAGGTACATCGTGTCCAGCCGCCACTGCACCTCCTCGGGCAGGTCGGGGGTGCGGCGGATCTCGTCAAGCTGGGCGATGGCATCGGCAAGATTCGCTCGCACCATGGCCCAGTTCTCTTCTGCATGCGGACGCAGGATCCACGGAAAGAGGCTGTGAACCTTTTCGCGCTGCACCAGTTCCGAGGGAATCAGCGGAATGGTCTGCCCGTGGAGGAAGATGAGATAGTTGCCCGTTCGCTGGTACCAGCTCTGGTTCTGCAGGCCGGTCCTTTCGCCGTCGAGATTCACATCGACCAGCGCACGATCAAAGGCTTCCCAGAAACGCAACACCTGGTCCGCGACCGGGCCGAAATCACGTCGTGCGATGTAGCCGATCAGCGGCTCGGGGTTTTGCGGATTGAACGGATCGCGATGCTCGCGATCAAATGCATCGGGAGTCCAGACCAGCTCCGCCAGAACTTCGATGTTGGCCTGATAGGCCCAGCCTTCACAACTGCCCCACCAGATAATGAACTGCTCGACGCCGGCATCGTAGAGCTTGAGCGTCTTGGTCGCTCCCACATGTGGCAGCGGCATGCCAACGCCTGGCCGAACGCTCTCGCACGTGCCCCCAACGCTCACCAGCGGGATGTAATTCGGGCCGAACTTGGTCTTGCCGTCGGGCCCCAGCTTGAGAGCGACGTTGTCAAAGTTATCGCGGAGGTAGGTCCAGCAATCGTTATCACTGGCTTCGTTATACATGACGCCGATACCCTCGGCAGTCATCTCCTCCATGAATTTTTCCTTGCCCTGCTTCGGGAACAGCAGCCACATCCACACAGCCGGGATGACATCGCGATCCCCAATCGCCTCGCGCATCAGCACAAGAATCTCGCGAATCGCTTCTTCCTGGGTGTGCTCGAACCGCTTGCCGTCGGAGACGCGCGTCGAATCCTCGTTGGGTGCCCAGGAGTAGTCGCCGAAGATGCAGTACAGAATCTTCGTGTCGGGATTCTTCTCCAGCAGGTTGTTGAAGTGATCGAGGTATGCCTGGCGGCCAACGGGATCGAACGGATCGACAACCT
>CAZSJB010000045.1:0-2879 GCA_964606625.1 uncultured Tepidisphaeraceae bacterium
GGCCCGCGGTGTTCGCCCCCCCCCAGACCCGCAGCGGGGTCGGGGGTGGCCGCGGCCCGGGGGGTCCCCCGCGGAGAAGCGCCGGGCGGGTCGGGGGGGGGGCGGACCGGCCCCGGCGGCCCTCCCGGATCCGCCGGCGGATCTCTGTGGCGCTGAGGTCGATCAGGGGGGCTGCGATGATGTTCTTCTCCAGGTGGCGGAAGGCTGGCGGGAGGGACGCGAACTCAAACCGCCAGCCGGGGCGGGCCATGAGGATCAGGTTGGCTTCGCGGATCAGGTCCTCCGGCCGGTGCCACTGGGGGAGGATGGCCAGCATGTCGGCGCCGATCAGCCAGTTCACTTCTTGCTCGCCCCGTTGTTTCAGCTCGGCAACCGTGTCGATCGTGTAGCTGGCGCCCGGTCGGGTCAGTTCCAGATCATCTACGGCAAAAAGGGGATCCTCCTGTGTCGCGATGCGGCACATCGTCGCACGATCTTGCGGCGAGGCCAGATCCGTCGCGTCGGGTTTGTGCGGTGGCTGGGCGCTGGGGACGAGGACGATCTTGTCAAATCCTGCCCGCTCGGCAACGGCCCGGGCGCAGATCAGATGGCCGTTGTGGATCGGATTGAAGCTGCCGCCAAACCAGAGTGTCGCCATCTGAGTAGTTCTCTATAGAGGGCTACATTGGAGAGGAGTCTATTTCCCCCTGCGACGAATCATCCCTTGGCGCATATAGACCCATAGGGATGGTATTCCGCTTGCAGGGACGTCTCCAACAGCGATGTTCGTACGGTTCAGCCCGTACAGGTGTCCAGTGGCTGGATCTTGTCCTGCACCCCGGGTGCAGGATGAACATAAGCGTAATCCCGCCAACTGGTTAACACAAACCCCCTTCGGGGTGCGATACACCACCCCGCCAGGCGGGCAAAATCGCATTCGTAGAATATTTTGACCGTCTCGGCGGTTAAGACTCGTGCACCTATTGTTTTTTGAGAAGAAATGGAGTCTCAGGTGGCAACTGCAACGCTGAGCCAAAAAAAGAAGACCAGCAAGCGGCCCACGCGGCGAGCGCCGGTGCCCCGCGCACTGCGCGACCGTGTCGAGCCCTTGCTGAATGAAAATTTCGACTACATGGACAGCCCCTGCTTCGCTGAAAAGGGAATCGAACAGGAGCTGTTCGCGGAACACACCCCGGAACTGCCCCAGGTCGCGTGGTATCAGCCGACCGGCGATGGCCTGGATCCGGATTCGATCACGGTTGCGCCGCAACTGATGACGCCGGAGGAGGAGCGCACTATGTTCCTCCGCTACAACTACGCCAAGATGCGCCTCCAGAAGCTCCAGAAGCGCATCGCCCGCGAAGGCCTGACCAAGAAGACCGCCGAGGAGTTCCTGGAGTGGTATCGCAAGTACGAGTACCACCGCGAATACCTGGTCCGCACCAACCTTGCGCTGGTGCTGGCGATGGCCAAGCGCACGCGCCTGGGCGATGTGGACTTCGCGGAGATCATCTCCGAAGGGAACATGGCCCTGCTTCGGTCGATTGAGAAGTTCAACGTCGAGCGGGGGTTCAAGTTCAGCACCTACGCCTGCCGGTCGATTCTCAAGGCGTTCAGCCGGGCGATGCAGAAAGCTTCGCGCTATCGCACGCGGTTTCCAGTCGAGTTCGAACCCGACCTGGAGAAGAGCGACTGGATCGACCAGAAGCGTGACATGGTCGTGGAAGACTGCGTCGATGAGCTGAAAGCCATTGTCGACCGCAACCTGGCTGACCTGTCCACCGTTGAGGAGACGGTGATCAAGCGTCGCTTCAACTGGGAACAGGAAGATGACGCGCCGTTGACCCTCGAAGAGGTCGGCAAGATCATCGGGGTCACCAAGGAACGCGTCCGCCAGATCCAGAACAAGGCGCTGGCGAAGATCCGCCAGGTGCTGGAGGATGGTGTGCTCCGTACCACGCCACGGAAGGCGGATGAGAAGTAAACACGAAAACGGAGACTAAAAGAAGGGGAGACAGGGAGAACACCTCCCTGTCTCCCCTTCTCTTTGTCTTTACCTGTCTCTCTCCTCACGCTGCCCGGGACGCAAACCTCACCAGCACCGCGGGCAGGCGCTTGATGCCGCGGCGCATGGCTTTGTCGACGGCATATCGCATGGACATCTCGTAGCGGCGCTGCACGCGATGGTCGATCGGGACACCATATCGGCGCATCTGCGAAATCGCCCATTGCCAGGCGTAATATTCCTCTTCGCAGCGGCGCTTGTAGACGTTGAATCCGATCGCGTGGTGGCCGATCTCATGCAGGAAGATCGCCAGACTGATCGGTGTCTTGGGATAGGGCGCCTCGATCCAGTTGAGGATGCGTCCATCGGGCATGCGCACGCGCCAGGCACAGCCACTCATCGCGCGGCGCCAGCGGCGCACGCGGACGTCGTAGCGCTGCTTCATCTCACGGACAATGTGATCATAACGAGCCACCACGATATTGAATCTACAGATCGCGCACTACTGGGCAAGTCGAGTATTATTTGCCCCATGCCTGCGACGGACACAACCACCATGCCCGGGCCATCGGTGTCGATCATCCTGACGATGCTCGTGTTGCTGGGCGCAGCCAGCGGGGTGTTCTGGCTGCTGACACGACGATGGGTGCATGGGCGTCAGATGGGTGCGCTGTATGACTGGGCACGCGCCAATGGAATGCGAGTAGACCGCAAGGGCAGGGTTCCTCTCCCACAAGTGATCACACAACTGGCTGAGCCGTTGCATGCGGTGCTGGCGTTGCACGATGGCCAGACGCTGATCCTCCAGTTGCGCGCCACACCCAGTGCTGCGCAACTTCAGCCGCCCATCTGGCAGATCCTCGTGCGCCCCCTGCCGATGCGCTGGCCGGCGACC
>CAZSJB010000045.1:2889-11028 GCA_964606625.1 uncultured Tepidisphaeraceae bacterium
CTGGATCTATTTGCCCTGCCGGCGATTCCCGGGCTGCTCTCCCCTGAGCGGTTCACGGTCCATGGCGAGGATCGCCACGCAGCCGCCCAGCTGGCTCATTCGCCCCTGGGGGCCCAGTTGCCGGCGGACATCGGGTTGCTGCTGATCGGCGACTACCTGATTCTGGATTTTTCCACCCGCCCGTTTGACGGCACGGAATTCACCCGCCTTCTCACCGTAACCGACCAGCTTTTCAGCTATCTTCGGGCCTGATTCAGGTGTCATATTCTGGTAAAGGGCTCGCCCCTGCGTGTCATAAAGCATGCCCAGATCACGGGATAGAGGATGAGTGTCCCAACCAAATAGTGGATGTCGATAGTATTGCTGGGGTGCGTTGGCACTTTCCGCACCGCTGCTACAGCGTTGCAATAAGGATTACAGATCCTCACATTTTTCAACGGTTGCGACCGGTTTTTGTTTCGCCGCCAGCGTAAATGGGATATGGTTTCCGGATTAATTTCCGTTTTCCCCGCTTGGGTGAGCGCGTGCTGGAAGTTGCGGAGAACTGCCTTCACACCAGATGGACCGCCCAGGGCGGTCGTTATTGATTGGATATCAGCGAGATATTGTCATGACAACTGCTACCTGCTCTGCCAGCCCGACTGAGGCTGCCAAATCGCCACGTATCTGGGGAAAGCCGCCCGTGCTGATCAAATGGCTGTTCATCACAGATGTGATCATCGCCCTGCTGGCGGTCGTGGCCCATTTTGTCTCCTCCGCACTGGGGATGGAAAAGTTCGACCTGTTCCGCTTGGGACAGGAAAACAACCTGCCCACCTGGTATTCGTCCAGCCAACTGCTGGGTGTGGCCCTGCTGCTGATGCTCTTTGCGTATCAGCGCATGCAGCACATGGGACGTTTCGACTGGCGCCTGCTGCTCCCGCCGGCTTTTTTCCTGTTTCTGTCCTTGGATGAGACTGCCTCCATCCACGAGCGGATGGGTGAGGGGCTGGAAATGCTGCTGTCCTACCTCAGTGTCGGAACAGGCATGCGCGTGGGTACCTGGACGCTGATTTGCGCACCGCTGTTTCTGATCGGTTTGTACATTGTGGGACGAATCACCCGCCCCTTCTGGGCTGAGCATCCCTCGGTCAAGTGGAAACTGATCATCGGACTGGGCGTGGCATTTGTCTCAGCCGTCGGCGGCGAGTTGATCATGGCTGCCGTTCCGCCGGACAGCATCGCCGAAAAGGCCGAAACCTTCTTTGAAGAGCTGGGCGAGATGGTCGGGGTAACGATCCTCGTCTGGGCGGCGTGGGATCTGCTCAACAAGACCGGAAATCCTCTGACCCGCCTCGCCGCCTCTAAAGCGTCCACGATCAATGACGCTGACCAAGCCTGAAAGATCACGGGTGAGGGATGATCCACCGCATTATCCCTCACCCGTTTTTTAACAAACCTGTTTGCCCTCATCGGCCTAATCCTGAATCCAGACTACAGCCAGTTTGAACCGGCCCGTGCGGTCCTCGTGAATCTCCGGCTGAACGTGGTCGATCACCCCTTCGACATAACCACCCTTGCGCTCTTCCAGGGGAACCCGATCCCCCCGGCTGAGATTCCAGTCGCGAACGGCTTCGGTCGTGCGGAACTCCAACGCGTCACACCACTCACAACGCGCTGGACGTTCATACAGACGGATGGTGGTCATCTCCTTCATACCTGCCATCGTACGCCCCGGATTCAGCCGCGCGAACCTCCGATTAGCAGCCGTTCTGACCTTGCGGACACGAAACAACCAGGCCATCAGCACCTTGTCCAAATGACATCGAAGACAACTCAGCGTGCCAACGCTTCATCGCGCCACCACTCGCCATCGACGCGCGTGTAGCTGGTTGTGGTCAGCGTGGTGAACTGGCGGCCATCCCAGCCGCGCGCCTGGATGCTGATGTGATCTTTCTGAAGGGTGATCCAGTTATAACCCTGTGGTTCCTCCGCGCGAACGCGCGTGGAAATGGCGGTGCCTGCATGCACGGAAATGATTGATCGTTTGACGGCGGTGTGATGGGTGCGGACATCACCGCTGTACGCCAGGTGAAAATGGCCTGAAAGCAGCAGATCCACGCCACATTGCTCAAAGGCCGCCAGCGCCTCGGCATGGCGGGCGACCAGGTCAGTTCGCGCTTCGCCGGGAGCAGGCATGAGCGGATGGTGCGTCACGACCACCTTAAACAGATCCGGCGACGCACCGCGGACGCGCAGCTCGACATCCAGCAGTTTCTCATCGGTGATAATTCCCCCCATGCGGGTGAACGAACGGGCGGTATTGATTCCCATCACCAGGATCTGGTCATCCTGGAAAACAGGGCGGAGATCCTGCGTGATGTACCGGCGATAGCCTTTAAGGGGATTGATGAACCGGCGAAAAAGGTTGTAGGCAGGAATGTCATGATTCCCGGGAACAACCAGTTGCGGCTGGGGCAGGGATTTCAAGTACTCGGCAGCCGCCTGGAACTGGGCGGTTCGTGCCCGCTGGGTCAGATCGCCGCTGACCACCACCAGGGTGGGCGGATCGTCCAGCAGGTCCGCGCGCAGGGCCTCGGCAATGGCAGGATCATCACGGCCGAAGTGTAAGTCGGAAATATGGGCAATGGTGCGCATGAAGCCACTGTCGTCATTCATCCGGCAAGACGGGCCCCGGAGCTGCCGGAAAAAAACACCCTTCATGTATGGCTGCCGGGGCGATCGGCTTCGCGCTGAGAAAATCCGATAGCTTTGTAGCCCGCCTGGTTGACGGCTTCCATCAACTGGCGGACATCGACATGATCGCGGTTGTAAAGAACCGACGCCTGACCGGTGGGGAAATCCACCTCGACCTCATACACGCCCGGATGCTTGCCCAATGCATCGCGAATAGATTTCTCACATCTGTGGCAGTGCATCCCCTCGATTCGGATCACCGCCAACCGATCATGTCCTACGGAGTCGGCCATATCCTCTCCTGCACTATATCTGCAACCTAGCCGCTATCATCAAATCCGGCAACCTTCGGATTTTGTGCGGATGCGTCCGCTTGCATAGGGGTCAGCGTGGCATGCTTTCCTGTCGCGAGGTGCGACATTCTGGACCGACACTTACTCCATTCAGGCGGCGTGAACTGCAATCCACGCTTCCCGGCCCCACTTCTCATGATCTTCGCCAAGTGGCACGCGACTTGCAATATAATATTCCTACTGGATCGGCATGACACTGCCATCAAAAGCGGAATCGTGTCGTTCCAGTTTATCTTGCCCGCGCATACCGACCTCCCCATTGCCCAATGGGGTCCACAGGTCGGAACCCCATAGCCCGCGGCTGACGTTTTAACGAACGTCAGCCGTTTTTTATTGCGTAAAAGCAGCCATTCCCCGGCTTAGTCAGTCACCCCGAACAGGGCTGAATTGAAAGACCGCCTCACGAACTCCATGGCCAGCCAGTCAAAGCCCGCCCACTCCATCAGGCGCATCATCCCCATGTACAACCGGCCGAAAATTGAATACTCCCCCCGCAGGGTAAAGATCAGGATAAAGAATCCGATAAACAGCATCGTGCTGGTCGGGGGCGTGCTCAGGCGAACGCGCAGATCCTGGTTGATCCACGGCCCCAATGCCTGGAACCCGTCCAGCGGCGGAACGGGAATCAGGTTGAAGACGCCTGCGAGAAACTGAAGCATCGCCATCGCCCCCAGGAAAATCGCGAAGTTGCCCGCCTGGTTCAGGGGACCAAAGACATCGATCCATCCCACCGATGGATGAAATGGCACCAGGCATAATGCGCATATCAGGAAGTTGGATGCCGGGCCGGCCAGGGACATGGCGGTTTCCCAGGCGCCATTGCGAAGCAGATCCCGGCGGATATAGGTCGCTCCGCCGGGCAGCGGCACGCCGCCGATCAGCAGAAAGATCGCCGGCATGAGCAGGCTGGTCACCGGATCCACGTATTGCAGTGGATTGAAAGTCAGCCCGCCGCGTTCGCGAATCGTGTAGTCACCGCCCCAATACCCGACAATGCCGTGCGCAAACTCGTGGATCACCACCGACATGATCCACCCTATCATCAGCGCCCAGAATAACGGCTGATCGTAAGCAACAGCAGCCAGCATGGCAGGAAGGGTAACGGCTGAGGACGGAAAGGTCGATTCAGTCTGTCCAAATGTACGGAATGACAACAAGACGTTGCTCTGGAAACCTTCCTTGCCCATCCAGCACAGCCTTGCAAGAAATTGCACCCGATCCCAGCGAAGTGGTGTATAATCCCCCCCTACCCAAGGAGAACACCGATGCATCTGCTGCTGATTGTCACCCTACTTGTGCTGTTGGCATTTCCTCCGCTGCTGGTAGCACAGTCCCGGCCACGGGTCCTGTTACTGACCCAGTCGGTGGGATTTGTCCATGGGGTGGTCAAGGACCAGAACGGTCAGCCGAGCGTTGTGAAACAGGTCTTGACCGATCTGGCCGCTGCTAATGGGTTCACGGTCTCCTTCATCGATGACGTCACCGACCTCACCCCCGAGCGCCTTGAGCAGACGGATATCGTCGCGTTTTATACCACCGGCGATCTTCCGTTCGTCAACGGCCAGTATGACACCTTCCAAGCATGGATTGAGGAAGGCGGTGCATTCCTGGGCATCCATTGCGCAACGGATACGCTGAAGGATCATCCCAGGTATCCAGTCCTGATCGGCGCTTCCTTCGAATCACACCCCTGGGGCGCGGAGGACACCGTTACCATCAAGGTGCATGACCAGACCCACCCCGCAGCCGCACCCTACGCGCCTTCAACCACGCTGAAGGAAGAGATCTACCACTTCAAGAATCTCCAGCCGGACAAGATCCAGGTGCTGATGAGCCTTGACATGTCCAAGACCGACAAGAAGCGGCCCTATCACGTGCCCATCGCATGGACCAAGCGGCAAGGCAACGGCCCCGTCTTCTATACCAGCCTGGGACATCGTGAAGATGTGTGGCGCTCGGAGGCATTCAACCAGCATCTCCTGGGCGCGATCCAGTGGCTGATGAGCAACGAACTGGTCACACCCAATCCGGACCTGCACGAACACGAAACCCGATTGGCGCGCGAAGCGGCCAGCCAATGACCTTTTCTCCTGGTAGCGATGGCTGGATTACCGCAGGATCTTGGGCACCAGCGGCAGTTGATCGAGGTATAGTTCGTCCGCCAGCCCCCGGCGCTCGACCAACTCGCCTGCATGACGCACTGTGGCGACCCGGCGCGGCGCAACGATATCCAGGCAGCGCACCACCTGGCAGACCAGTACCCCGCCACGCGCATCGCGTGCCGGCAGATCCAGCATGGCTGAGGGAGGAATGATCACTCCCAGCGTCAGCGTCTCAAAGCCTTCCCGCCGCAGTGCGCGCACCACCACCGGATCGGATCGCAGGTTTTGGATCTTCATCCGAAGCCCATCAATCCGCACCGCCAGGTTGTGCGCCTGCATTGTTGGCTCGGGCAACTGGGGAGCTGGTGCGCCCGGTGGCGGCGGACCGGGCAATGGGGGAAGCGTCTCGCCCTGCTTAATGTCGGGCAGCGTCAGCTCCACCGGATCGTCAGCGCTATGCTCCACATTGAAGACCGCCACGAACTGGGCTGTGTAATCGACCAGGTATCCGGTATAGCTGCGCATCACGTTATTGGGATTGATCGGATCCTGCACATCGAGAATGACCGGCTGGCCAATGTACTGCTCCAGCAGCGGTTCGTAGGCGTTGCCGAACTTGCTGACCAGCGCCTGGCCGATCTGCGTGACCGAGCCCGCCTGCGTGCTCAGCACGGTCGCCGGGTGCATCCGCTGAAACTGCCCCACCGCTACGCCGATGGCCTGGCTGAACGCGTCCCGCAGCGTGTTCACCAGGTTCCGGATCCAGCGCCACATCCGTCGGATCGGCCCGGGATTGAAGCTTCGCCGAATTTGCCGTTGGCGCTTGGCTTGCTGGAGGGGGTTCAGTTCATCGTGAAAGCGCACGATGCTGATCACCTGCTGCTCAACTTCCGGCTGATAGAGCATGTAGCTGGTCTTGCGGCGGCCGCGAGTATCGGTATAGGGATGGTCATACATCACCTCCAGGCCGTTGGAAAAGACTTTCAGCGTCCCCCAGATCGTCTGTCCGCGCCCGCGCTCCAGCGTGATGTGATAGCGGTGAAACAGCTTCAGGCATTTGTCGCGCGACCATTTTGTGACCAGGGTCGTGACGATCGCGGTCAGGAAGATGAACAGCAACGTCAGGTAAAAAATAGCCGACGCGCTCGGCCCGCTGGGTTGGGCCTGGGCAATCAGTTCGATCATGAGCAACGTTGTAAAACTGATCCGATCTGCCGTCCAGCACCTCCAGCCGGCATCAGATGGCTGGACCGATGACCGTTAACCGTCCTTTGGAGGGAACCGCTTCAGCGAAACCTAAGATCTTCGTCCGACTGGAAGCCCATCTCGCTTCCTCGTAAATTGGACGTCTTATGTCTACGCTCAGTTACCGCACAGCCGGGGAATCGCACGGAAAAGCCCTTATCACCCTGATCGAAGGCCTGCCAGCTGGCGTTCCGATCGACCAGGACCTGATCGACGGCGAGTTGCGCCGCCGTCAGGGCGGGTATGGTCGCGGCGGCCGCCAGAAGATCGAAACCGATCGTGCCGAGTTCTTAACCGGCGTGCGGATGGGCAAGACGATCGGCTCGCCGGTGACGATGCTGATTCCCAATCGGGATTACCGCCTGGACGATCCGGACAAGACCCCACCGCTGACGCGTCCGCGCCCCGGCCACGCCGATTTGGCGGGCTCGGTCAAGTGGCTGACCACGGACTGTCGCGAGACCCTGGAACGCGCCAGCGCCCGCGAAACGGCGGCCCGCGTAGCCGCAGGCGCGCTGGCCAAGTGCCTGCTGCGCGAGTTTGGGATCGAGGTCTTTGGATTTGTGCGGCAGGTGGGCGAAGCGCGGGGTGAGTTTGAAGTCACCGAGGAAAACTGGCGCGAGCTGCGCGATCGTCGCGATGCCTCCGACGTGTACTGCCCGGATCCCCAGGCCAGTGAAGCCATGCGGGCCTTCATCAATGCCCAGAAGATGGCTAAGGACACTGCCGGCGGCGTCGTCGAGACCCATGTATTTGGATGTCCGATCGGGCTGGGCTCGTGCATGACGTGGGATGGCCGGCTGGACTCGCGCATCGCCGCTGCGGTGATGGGCATTCAGGCGTTCAAGGGAGTCGAGATCGGCCTGGGCTTTGAGACCGCGCGCCGGCCGGGATCCCAGGTGCATGACGAGATTTTCTTCGATGAGGCAAAGCGCAACACACCCTCGCTGGGATTCACCCGTGGTACGAACAATGCCGGCGGCCTTGAAGGCGGCATGACCAACGGTCAGCCGGTAGTCGTCCGCGGCGCCATGAAGCCGATCAGTACCCTCGGCAAACCGCTGCGCAGTATTGATCTGAACACCAAGCAGGCCAGCGAAGCCGGCTGGGAGCGCAGCGACATCAGCGCCATTTCCGCAGCCGGGGTCGTCATGGAAAACGTCATCGCCTTTGAGATTGCGCGGGCATTGATCGAGAAATTCGGCGGCGATTCGCTGACGGAAATGCGAACCAATTACGACAATTACCTGGCGATGGCGCGCAAGCTGCCCCTGTAATATGCCACTGTAGCCAATCCGGAAGGAATCACCGGTTCCCTCAATTCACGCGCTGGTCGATCCACTGACACAACGCATGAAACAGCACCTGATGGGCTTCCTGGATGCGTGCAGTGGATTGGCTGGGAACCAGCAGTTCGATATCGGCTAGTCCGCGGGCATGTCCGCCATTCTTGCCGAGGAACATGGCGGTCGTCAGCTTCTGCTGTTTTGCGGTTTCGAGCGCCCGCAGGATCGACGGGCTGTTGCCGCTGGTCGAGAAACCGATGAAGACATCGCCCGCGTTACCCAGTGCCTCGATCTGCCGCGAAAAGACTCGCTCGAACCCAAAATCATTGCCGCAGCAGGTCAGTGCCGTCGGATCCATCAACGCGATCGCCGCCAGGGCGCGGCGGTTTTTCTCAAACCGCACCGTCAGCTCCTCCGCCAGATGCATCGCATCGGCTGCCGATCCGCCATTGCCAGCCAGCAACACCTTTCCCCGCT
>CAZSJB010000046.1:0-2028 GCA_964606625.1 uncultured Tepidisphaeraceae bacterium
GCTGTGCAGTATTGAGCAGATGGCCCTTTGACGCAGCTCAGCATACCCTCTAGCGAGAGATAGTGGATGCTGTCCACCTCCAGGTAATCCCGAATCTGCTCAACGGTCCGTTCGTGGGCGATCAGTTCCTGAGCGGTCGGAAAATCGATGCCATAAAAACACGGATGCCGGATCGGCGGGCAGGAGACGCGCAAATGAATCTCCTTGGCGCCGGCCCGCCGCAGGGCACGCATCTTTGAACGTGTGGTTGTCCCGCGGACGACCGAGTCCTCCACAATGACCACCCGCTTACCCTTGATCGCATCGGGAATGATGTTGAGCTTGAGGGCGACTGCCCGATCCCGCTGGATCTGGTTGGGCAGGATAAACGTCCTGCCCACAAAGCGGTTGGGCACGATTCCTTCTTCAAAAGGAATGCCCGATTCGCGGGCATAGCCGAGAGCGGCGGATCGGCCGGAGTCGGGCATGGGCATGACGAAATCGGCTTCGACCGGAGCTTCGATCGCAAGCTGTCGGCCCATGCGGGTCCGGACGATATGCACAGTCTCCCCGAAAACTTTGCTGGCTGGATTCGCAAAGTAGACGTGTTCGAAGATGCACTTGGCGGTTTCTTCAGCCGGTTTGTCGAACTGTCGCGAGTGCAGGCCATTGTCATCGATGCGGACAATCTCGCCCGGCTCGACATCGCGGATGTACTCAGCATCGATGGCATCGAATGCGCAGGTTTCCGAAGCAACCACCCAGCAGCCGTCGTGCGTCCTGCCCAGCGACAGCGGCCGGATACCCCACGGATCGCGGCAAGCTTCCATACGATCCGGAAACAGGAACAGCAAGCTGTATGCGCCCTGGAGATGCTTGAGTACGTGCGGCAGCGGATCGGCCTTCTCGGCGTGGGTCGGTTTGGCCAGCAGATGGACGATGATTTCGGTGTCCGTGGTGGACTGAAAGATATGCCCGTACTCTTCGTACTGGCGGCGCAGCAGCTGGGCATTGATGAGATTGCCGTTATGGGCCACGGCAATCGGCCCGAGGCGGTACTGGCGCAGCAGCGGCTGGGCGTTACACAGCTTGCTGCTGCCCGTGGTCGAGTAGCGCACATGGCCGATCGCAGCATGGCCGACCAGCTCTTCCGTCAGCGTACGCTGCTTGAAGACCTGCGACACCAAGCCCATACCGGTATGGCCATGCAGCTCCGTCCCGTCGCTGGTGACCATCCCAGCCGATTCCTGGCCACGGTGCTGCTGCGCAAACAGACCTTGGTAGCAGATCTGCGACGCCTGAGGCGAACCCCAGACACCGAACAGACCACACTTTTCCTTCTTCTCGTACTCGTCTAATACCTGGAGGCTGACGCCCAAAATAGCGCTCCCGTATGCGTTGATACTCGTACTACGTCGCTCATCGCCCCCAAGTTGTGCTCAGAGCGTATGAGTTTCTTCCGGGCGGGACCCGACCAGCTCCCGCCGCCTGATTATCCACAGGTGCCAAGCGTATGACCGGCTGGAGCAACGGTCAAACCAACGGCAATCCTCCCCTCTGATGAATCGTAGCGATCATTGGTATTTCGCTACCAGCTTGTTTCATTGTCGTGACAGACCCAGCCGCAGGTGCACGTCATCTAATTCCATAGGCACATCCGCACCCGGAGCAAGACCCGATAACGGCAGGTTCACTCGACACACTTACCGCTTCACCTCCACCGGCTTGCCGGTACGAGCAGATTCATAAATCGCGAGAATGACATCCAGCGGTTTGCGGCCCTGCTCGCCATCGATCAGGGGTTTCTTACCGGTACGGATGGCGGTAATGACGTCTTCAATCTGCATGCGGTGGGCATCTCCCCAGACAGCCCCCACTTCCGCGTTTTCGCTGCGGTGGGCGGCTTCTTCTCTCACAGAGGCGGTTCCGCCCTTGGCCACGCTGATGGCATGGGCAGCCGAATGCTCCGAAACATAGGTTTCGCCCGTTTTGAGCGTCATCTGCTTGAGACGATCGCCGTCGATGATGGCACTGCCCCCCGTGCCGAAA
>CAZSJB010000046.1:2038-11008 GCA_964606625.1 uncultured Tepidisphaeraceae bacterium
AATGTCGATCCGGGCAACCAGTCCGTCATAGGCTGCCGTTGTCGCGAGGAAGTTGCCGACCGCGCCGTTTTCAAACTCCAGCGTAGCCACGGCAATGTCCTCGACTTCAATCCGCTCATGCGCCCCGGTACGGGTCTGAGCATAGACCCGCTTGACATCACCGGCCAGCCACTGGAGTACATCCAGCGTATGCACGCCCTGGTTCATCAGTGCGCCCCCACCGTCCCATCGCCAGGTGCCGCGCCAGTCGCCCGAATCATAATATTCCTGCGTACGCCACCACTTCACCGTCCCCTCGACCAGGATAATCTTGCCGAGCTTCCCGGTGTCGATGGCCTCCTTGACAATGCGGGAAGCCAGGTCAAAGCGATGCTGGGAGATAATGGAAAGCACCTTGCCCGATTCGCGCTCGGCGCGGATCATCCGGTCAGCAGCCTCTCGGTTGACCTCCATGGGCTTTTCCACAATGACATGCTTGCCCGCTCCCAAAGCCTTGACGGCTCCATCAGCATGCATCCCCGAAGGCGTGCAAAGGCAGACGACATCGATGTCCGGATCGGCGATCAGTTCATCGTCGGACAAGTAAACCTTGGGAACACTGAACTTCTGCGCCATCGACTTGGCGCGCTCTGGAATCACATCAGCGACGGCGACCAGTTCGGCATCACCGATCTGCGCCAAGGCACCTGCGTGCGTTGGCCCGATCGAGCCGCAACCAACGATCCCAAAACGAAGCTTACCATTACCCGATGATGAACTACTTGTCTGTGCTGCCATAATTGTCATCCCTGCCAACGATGCTGCAGAGGAGCAGCATCGTAACGGGATTGAGCAAGTATTTCTATGAGCCCGGTGGATTCAGGACGTCCCAGCGGGCGAAATTGGCGATCCAGGCGGGCGGCACAGCCCCTACAACCAGCGAGGTCACTCCTCACTTTCCAGAACCGCCATAAAAGCTTCCTGGGGAATATCCACGGATCCGATGCGTTTCATGCGCTTTTTGCCGGCTTTCTGTTTTTCCAACAGTTTGCGTTTCCGGGAGACGTCACCCCCGTAGCACTTGGCTGTGACGTTCTTGCCCATGCTCTTGATGGTTTCCCGCGCAATGATCTTGCCGCCAATGGCTGCCTGGAGAGGAATCTCGAACAGGTGGCGGTCGATCTCCTGCTTCAGGCGCAACAACAGCTTGCGACCGCGGGCCTCAGCCTTATCCCGGTGCACGATCACGCTCAGCGCATCCACGCGATCCCCGTTGACCAGGATATCCATCTTTACCAGATCACCGCCGCGGAAACCGATGAACTCATAGTCCATCGTACCATAGCCCTTGGTAGCGCTTTTCAGCTTGTCATAGAAGTCGTAGATGACCTCTGCCAGCGGCATTTCGTATTGCAGGATGACCCGCGTCGCGCCGATGTACTCGGTCTTCTTGTAGGTCCCGCGCCGATCCTCGCACAGCTTCATCATCGCCCCCACACTCTCAGCCGGCAGGATGAGATTCATGAGGATGTAGGGTTCGCGCACTTCCACGATATGCGTGGGATTGGGCAGTTCGCTGGGCGAATCGATCCGGATGGTCGATCCATCCGTCAGCGCCACCTCGTAGGTGACCGTGGGCGCGGTCTGCACAACGTCAATTTCGAACTCCCGCTCCAGCCGCTCCTGGATGATTTCCATGTGCAGCAGACCCAAGAATCCGCAGCGGAATCCAAACCCGAGAGCGTCGCTGTTCTCAGGGGCGAACGTGAACGACGAATCGTTGAGTTGCAGCCGCTCCATCGCATCACGCAGGTCTTCGTACTGCGTCTTGCCGGCGGGGTAGAAATCGCAGAAGACCATCTGTTGGATCGGCTTGTAACCGGGCAGCGGCTCGTGGGCTGGATGCAGCGCATCGGTCATGGTGTCGCCAATGCGGACATCGTGCAGATCCTTGATGGACGCAACAACATAGCCGACCTCGCCGGTTCCGATGGATTCTACCCGGGTAGGCCGCGGCGTAAGCTTGCCCAGTTCAGTGATCTGGTACTCACGGTTGTTGCCCATCAGGCGGATGCGCTGGCCCTTTTTCAAGTGGCCGTCGACCACGCGGACATAGGTGATCACACCCCGGTAGTCATCATAGACGCTGTCGAAAATCAGTGCCCGCAGGGGTGCTTGGGCATCGCCCTTGGGCGGGGGCAGTTTTTCACAGAGGGCAGCGATCAGTTCGTCGATCCCTTCGCCGCTCTTGGCTGAAACATACAGGCAATCCTCCGCCGGAAAGCCCAGCACCTGCTCCAGTTCCTCAGCCACCTTATCTGGCTGGGCGCCGGGCAGGTCGATCTTGTTGATGACCGGAATGATCTCCAATCCCACGTCCACGGCTGCGTAGGCATTGGCAACCGTTTGGGCCTGGACTCCCTGGGTTGCATCGACGACGAGGATCGCCCCTTCACAAGCCTGCAGCGCCTTCTGTACCTCGTAATGGAAGTCGACGTGCCCGGGCGTATCGATGAAGTTGAGCATGTACTCTTCGCCGTTATACACATGCTTCACGGTGACGGCAGACGCCTTGATGGTGATCCCGCGCTCGCGTTCCAGATCCATGTCATCGAGCATCTGGGCTTTGAACTCGCGCTCCGTGATGGCGCCGGCGCGCATGAGAAGGCGGTCGGAGAGGGTGCTCTTACCGTGGTCAATATGGGCGACGATCGAAAAATTCCGAATCTGCATGGGTTATCTACTTTGGATGCCAGTCAATGGAAGATCGGCCATCTTAGCTGCGCAGATCGTCCAGCACAAAGCTGACCTGCTACCCGGTGGATCTTCAGCTGCCAAACATCCTGTCATCCAGTGAAACGCCCCGTTTCAGATTGGGTTCGTTTTACAAAAAAGGAATCTGTGAATCCGCATTTTTGGCCTGAAATCGGGGTTTTCATGGGTTCGTTTGGGGTTGAATTATTCCCTCCATCCGGAAGGGCCGGAGGATAAGCCCAGAGAGAGCGAGGCTGTCGGAAGACAACGCTTCCAATACGAAATGACGCAATCCGTACGGAACACAAAGCACCTGTCCTGACCGACAGGCACGACTCGCCGGTATTAGAACCCATCGGCACAGACACCATACTATACCCTAATATCAGGGATGCGTCAAATATCGTCTCCAAATGAATGCCCTGTCCCCCCCTCTCTCTCAATGCTGTTGCTGGGTGCGGGTGTGCGCATTCTTGCGGCACAGGTCTACCCCGCCTGCCGGTTCTGCGAGCAGCCGCCGGACCAGGTTCGGGCTGCTCCGCGGTCTGGCTGACCTGGAGCAGTGTGCATCTGTTCATCGCGGTAGTCTGGTTCGTGGCATGGGTTTTCACCCCATGCTGCACGGAGTTGCAAACCCGTGCCGCGAATAAACCCGCTCCGATCGGATGAGAAACGCTCTAAGGTTTGGTTCTTCCCCTCACCTGAGTGGAATCGTGCATACCATACTCTATCTCTATGGAGGAGAGCGCGCTTGAGAACGATGCCGGATAACAACCCCGGTTTCGTCAAACTTATGAGACACCCCCTGTTGCCCATAATCCGCTCCATCCCCCCTGCCACTGCTTAGGAAATAGGCATCTGGCAACACCCTCAGCAGAGTCCGCCAAAAACCCTTTATGTCTATCTTCTTAAAGCACAGGTATTTGCGCGTGCCTCCTTTTCGTGCCGCAGGTTGTGGCATCACCTTTGCCAAAGGGCATCCGCGGTAACGGATGTTCGTGGGATGGGCATGTGGGCTGCCTGCGAAATCCGCGATAGTTCAACCGCGCCACTTGGCGCACAACAGGGATCAAGCCTATGCGCTACCTGCGGATTGTTTCTTCTCGATTAGGTCTGACCTGTCTGCTGCTGGCGGGCATCAGTTTGGCTCCATCAATAGCTTTATCACAGGATACAACGATCGCCCCCCCAGGGGCAGTGATGCAACTGCCGGCTGGGGTTGACGGAGACGGCAATGCAGCGTTCATCTCCCCGGGCGAGTATTACGCCAATAACCTGTGGATCCTGATCGCAACCGGGCTGGTATGCATCATGCACCTGGGGTTTGCGACGCTGGAGTCCGGGCTTTGTCGAGCGAAAAACACCGTCAACATCCTGACCAAGAATGTGGGCATTCTCTGCATTGGGATACTCACCTACTGGTTCATGGGATTCAATTTCATGTATCCCAGTGAGTGGATTGTTGAGGGTGTAATCCCAGCTTTTTCATTCCTGCTGGATCCCGGTGTTGAAGGCCAGACCGCTGCTTATACCAACGGCGCTTACACTTACTACACCGACTTTATCTTCCAGGCGATGTTCGCCGCCACAGCCGCCACGATCGTCTCCGGTGCCGTGGCTGAACGAATCAAGCTGATGCCCTTCCTGATCTTCTCGACGATCTTTGTGATGATGGGCTATACGCTGACCGGAAGCTGGAAATGGGGCGGTGGATGGCTGGATGAGATGGGGTTCCACGACTTTGCCGGTTCGACGGTGGTGCATGCCGTGGGTGGATTTGGCGCCCTGGCGGGTGTGATTCTGCTGGGGCCGCGCTTGGGCAAGTACGCTGAAGACGGTTCGATTCGCCCGATCGCCGGTCACAGCATGCCACTGGCCACCATCGGCGCCCTGCTGCTGCTGTTGGGCTGGTTCGGATTCAACGGCGGATCGGTACTGAGCGCCGACCCGGACGCCGTCAGCTACGTGTTCGTGACCACGGGCATGGCTGCCGCCGCCGGTGGGATCGCCGCTCTGTTCACGAGCTGGTTTGTGGGTGGCAAGCCGGATCTGTCGATGGCCCTGAACGGCATCCTGGCTGGGCTGGTGGGCATCACCGCCGGCGCGGATGTGGTGGGCGTCAACGCTTCGGTCTTCATCGGCTTGATAGCCGGCGTGATTGTGGTCTTTAGCGTAATCGGCCTGGATCGCCTTCGCCTGGACGATCCGGTAGGCGCCATCAGCGTCCACGGTGTGTGCGGGATCTGGGGGACGCTGGCGGTCGGTATCTTCGGGATCCCTGAGCGCCTTGGCGATGCCGGCGGGCTGGGTGTGCAGGTCCTGGGCATCCTCGCGATCGGATTGACCGCCTTCGTCGTGTCGCTGGTCCTGTTCGCTGTGCTGAAGGCCACCATGGGCATCCGTGTCACAGCCGAGGAAGAACTGGAAGGTCTGGATATCGGCGAGCACGGCATGGAAGCCTATCCCGACTTCACCAGCGGCTCGGTTCTGGGGACCGGAACACCAACTCCGAGTGTTACGCCGGCTCTGCAGCCGCAGACGGCCTGACCCACGCCGCTCGCATGCCTGCCCCCGGCAGGAAACGCATGGCCTGTTGCGTGTTGATGTCTGCTGCCCGCGGACGTCAACACGCAACAGCCTTTTTATTCCACCACAACAGCCATTCCTGCAGCCAGACGGCTGGTATTTGTGACGATTACTTCCTGCACCCCTTCAAGTGCCTGATCAATGGGCACAGGCCCTTCTTCCTCGCGAACCATCGGCGTCACGCGATGCTCCACGACCTTGCCATTGTCCACTGAAAAGACGCGCGTTGTCCCGGCAAAGCTGACAATTGCATCGCGCGGAACAAACACAACCCGCTCATGTTCTCCGACATGGATCGTGGCGCGGGCAAACGCGCCCGGCCGAAGCTCGCGCTTGGGATTGGCAATCAGCACCTCAATCTGAAAGGTACGGGTGTCAATGTCGATCGCGGGATTGATGCGATGCACCTTCCCTTCAAATGCCCGCCGCCGCCCTTCAACGCGCACCTCGACCTTCTGGCCGACTTTCACATCTGCTACATATCGCTCCGGAACAGCTGCGCGCAGCTTCACCGGATCATCTGCCACCAGGCGGAACATCGCATCCCCTTCACGCACGTATTCGCCAATGGAAACCAGGCGCTGCGTGACGCCAAACTGCCCTTCGGAGGGCTGGGTGGTTGTCAGTGATGCTTGTGGCGCCCGCACGGTGGTATCCGCCAAGCGCTGGCGGGCAGCTTCCAGTTCACTGTAGCGGGATCGTGCTGTGGCAAGCTGGGCGCGGGCTTCGAGCAGGGCAATTTCATGATCCCGCACCGCCACTTCATAGGCGGTTTCAAGGTCCGCAAAGTCCTGCTCGCTGATCAGGGGCGGTTTTTGGGCAAAGAGCTGTCGAGCACGGTTGAGCTTGGCAAGTGAATTGGCTGCCTGAAATCGCGCCCGCTCGACCGTCGCGATCGTAGAGACATCAAAATCCGGCGGGGGCAGTTCGGTCAAACCCAGCGACGCCAGTGCCTGGTTGAGGGCCATCTCCCGCTGGTCAATCACGAGCTCATAATCAACCGGGTCGATCTGCGCCAAAGCCTGCCCCGCGGACACCCGATCACCGACATCGGCGTAAATATCAACAATCCGCCCGGGCACCTTGGCGCTGATGCTGACTTCATCGTCCCCATAGATCGTACCTACCACGCTGACCGTCCGGGGCAGAGAGCCGAACGAAACGGGCGCGACCGTAACGGGAATGGGATCGCTGGCACCACTGCGACCTTCAGCGGTGGTCTGTCCGTC
Organism: uncultured Tepidisphaeraceae bacterium; assembly: GCA_964606625.1. GTDB lineage: Bacteria > Planctomycetota > Phycisphaerae > Tepidisphaerales > Tepidisphaeraceae > CALEKX01. Next base: position 8,587 of record CAZSJB010000046.1, read on the forward strand.
TGCGTCATTGCATCCGCTGAGCATCCCGCCAGCCGCCAAAGCTGCCAGAAGTCCACATATCGCCAGGTTCTTGCGCACTTTCGCTCCTGATTGACTCCAGATATTCCGCTTTTACAATACTGACGGGTCGGTTTTGTCATCCTAGCCCGCAGCTCTTTTACGAGCAAGCGTCCGGGTAACGCCATCCCAACAATATTGTTCTATATCGATCTTCGACGAGCGTTTCATGCAGCGTCCTGATGAAAACAAGCGGCGGACGATTATGCAGGTTGCGGCTGCCTTGTTTGCACAACGCCCCTACCATGAAGTTCGTCTCGACGACGTCGCCGAAGCCGCAAAAGTGGGTAAAGGCACGCTCTACATTTATTTCCGCAGCAAAGAACACCTATATGGCTCGCTGGTGCTGGAAGGATTTACCCAGCTCGTCGAGCGTATCCGGCCAGAGATCGAAACCCCCTCCGGCAGCGCCTGGGACACCTTACGGTTCATCGTTCATGAGTTCGTCAATTGGGCTGTGGGAACGCCCCACCTGTTTCAGTTGATCCGCCCCGGGCAGCTTAAGGAGATTGTCCCGGGACTCCCCCAAAAGCGGCGCGAGCTGGGACAACTGATCGAGCAGGTGCTGCATCGTGGCATCGAGGCGGGCGAATTTGACGACCCCCACCCGGAAATTACCGCGCAGTTTATCCCTGCTTGCGTGCGAGGGGCGATTCGGCACACCGTGGGTGATGTAAAGCAGGATATTCTGGCAGATCATGTGATGCGCGTCATAGGACAAGGCATTCGCAAGGAGGCGAAGTGATACGGAGGTTAGGAACGTTTCATGGCACAGCCGTGCTGGCTTTGACCGGGCTGTTGCTGATTGCGGGTTGTGCCGTGAACCAGGACGAGGAAGTTGCCACCTACCGACAGATCTTGGACATCGAGGGCACGCATCGCACGGCGGATACCCCTCTTTCGCTGCGGGACGCTCTCTGGGCAGCCAACCAGTACAACGAACAGCTCAGCATTGAAGGGGAACGGTACCTCCGCACGCTCATTCAGCGCCATCGTGCCGTGGCGGAGTTTTTGCCCACGCTGGATCTCACCGGCCGACACGTTCGCCGTGATCGAACCGACGGCACCGGGTCAGCCAGCCAGCACCGCACGTTTGATCTCTCAGCCGATCTGACCGTCGACCTCTTCAACGGATTCAGTGATCTCAACCGCTACTGGCGGGATACTTTTCTCATCGAACAGCAGCGCAATGACCTGTTTGCCTTCCAAGAAGCCGTCCTGCTGGATGTTGCGGAAGTCTATTACCAGGTGCTGCGCTCCGAAGAGCTGGTCCGGGTGCTGGTCAATTCGCTGGTAGTGCAGGAAGAGCGGCTGCGCGATGCCCGCGGCCGTTTCGATGCGGGTCTCGCCCGCCCGCTGGATGTCGCGCAAACTGAAGCTCAGGTTTCCGCCACGCGCTCAACGCTCATTGATGCCCGGCGCGCTGTGGCCAATGCTCGGTCCCTCCTGCAACTGCTGACCAGCCTGCCCATGGAGGATCGCAAGTTCATCGACGATTATGTCCTGCCCTCTACGACCGAACCGTTGGTGGTTTATCTAGAGGCAGCCAGGATTGCGCGACGGGAGCTGGCCGCGGCGCGGGCAGCGGTCCGTGCAGCGCGCCACGAAGTGGAAGCCGCCATTGGTCAGTACTACCCCAGCGTCTCCATCGATTTCAGCGGATTTCTCTATCGTGAGACCGCGCCCGACGATCGCGCCTGGGAAGGCCTGCTGCGGGCCAATCTTCCGATCTTCGCTGCCGGTCGCATTCATGCCGATGTCCGTGAAGCCTGGAGCTTCTACCGTCAGGCTCTCCTTGTGGAAGCATTCCTCGAACGGCAAGTTCAGCAACAGGTCGAGCAGGCCTACCAGGACCTGGTCGCCTCCCAAGCGCGGCTGGATGAGCTTGCCATCAACATCCAGGCCGCCGAGCAGGCCGTTCAACAGGCTGAAGCCGCCTACGGTGCCGGGATCGGCACGAACCTTGAACGTGTCGCCGCACAGGATGCGCTCCTCGAAGCCCAGCTTCAGTACGCCAGCGAACAGTATGATCTGAAAATTGCTTACCTGAACCTGTTGCGCGCCATCGGCCTGCTGCGCGAGGAACTGGAGGCCATGAATCCCTGAGAGGCGCGACGCGCCTGCGCGCCGACGCCGGAAACGTATGACAATGTCACAGTTACCTGAACTCGACAGTATTGACGTCGCCCCACAACCCGTAGGAGGCCTGCGGTTCCTTCTGCGGGCGTTCAAGTACCGCAACTACCGCCTGTTCTTCGCCGGTCACGGCGTCTCGATGATCGGCACATGGATCGGCCAGGTCACCGTCGGATGGCTGGTCTATCGACTGACCGGTTCGGCGCTGCTGCTGGGGGTGGTGACGTTC
>CAZSJB010000047.1:0-10925 GCA_964606625.1 uncultured Tepidisphaeraceae bacterium
ACAGCACCCACCACTGGATCTGAACCGTATCGCCTGAGGAGTTGGTCACATTGGCGTAGTCATACGGCAGCCGATCTCCATTCTCGTTGGCATAGAGAAATGCAGCCTGACCCAACTGACGCAGGTTGGACTGGCAGGCGACGCTTTGCGCCGCAGCGCGGGCTTTACCCAGGGCAGGCAGGAGGATCGAGATAAGCAGGGCAATAATCCCGATCACGACCAGCAGTTCCACCAGCGTGAAACCGCTTTGCTTTTTGTTTTGGATATGGACCATGGTGGTACTCGCTTTCGGAACCGCTTGGCAGCTGCTTTTTCAGCAGTTGAGCTTCGCTAACGGGTTATGAACTACTACGAGCCTCCGGGTTGAATGTTTGTCGTATTCCCTTGGGCCGGCTTTAAGCCGAGTGCTTCGACGGTCTGCCTGTCCGCGACAGGCATTCCATCCACCCGCTGCACCAGGGCAAACCCACCCTGGTAATCCCACATCGCCCATCCGATGTTGTATTTCTCACATGCGCGCACGACGTCGCTCAGCCATTGTGCCCGCTGATCCAGGTCGGCATGCTGACGATAAACGCCGAACTCGTTGCAGGTCAGTCGCACGCCGTGCTTGGCTGCCCACTGTGCAGCGCGGCCTATCTCCGCATCGATCCTGGCTGCGTCCCAGCGCTGACGCGCAGCATGTTCAAGCTCTTTGCGCGTCTGCTCATGCTCGATCCTGGGCAGAACATCGGCGATCGACTCGGGCGTGATGGGATACGGCGTTCCGGCGGAGTGTGCCCATGTCACCCAGCCCCAGTTCGCGCCCTGGTGCGTGAACAGGCCCGGATCGTAAAAGTGGAAGTTGTAGACGATGTTGTCGTCCTCCAGGGGGGTCATTTTCAGCAGATCATTCAATCCGGACCACAAGGGCGGATTGGCAATGATCGTGTGCTGCGGCGCGGCTGCGCGAATCGCCTTCACTGCGCGCTCCTGTAGCGGCAGCCATTTGTCGCCCGCCATGATCGGCTCATTGAGCACTTCCAGGAACACCATTTCCGGATCGCGCTGCGACAGGTGCTCCGCCAGATTCGACCAGAAATGCACAAACGCGTCCGCATGTGCCGGATCATTCGCCAGCTTCTTGTTGAAATCAGGATGGGGGTGAATGTCGACGATGACCGCCAGGTTACGCGCCAGCAGTGCATCAATGGCCTTGTCCAGGTCAACCAGGTAATCGGCGTTAAGCTCGCCGGGATTGTCCCAGTCCAGCAGCGGCTTGGGTTCGACGCTCAGCCGCACATGCGTGAAACCCAGCGACTGGATCAGATCGAAATCCGCATCGTTCACATACGACCAGAAATGCTCGGGCGTGTAGCCTTTCTTGTCATACACCTGTGCGAACCAGTGGCTGATGTTGATTCCCCTGGCCAGCCGTGCAAAGCGCTGCTCGGTCAGACCCTGGGCATGCACACCGAGTGGTGTCAGCACCAGGAATCCTGCCAGGCAGGCCATGATGAGCAGGTTCAGACGAATCATTCCACATGCTCCACTGTTACGGTCGCCAATCAGGCCGACACATGCTCGGCTGCGGGTCCGATGACCGACTTGTTCACACTGACCGCCGCCCGTGACTTGATCCGGCGTCCTTCCGCATCAAACCGACGAACCGTCGCGATCAGTTCATCAAACTCGACGCGCACAATGCCCGCCTTGGTGTCAGCGGCGCCATAGCTCATCACCAGCTCGCCATCGATCACCCAGCCAGCACAGGTGAACAGGCACGGCGTCAGAAACTTCCCTTCCAGCTCCCACGGCAGCCTCGCATACAACAGGCGATCCGAGCAGCGATGACGAATCCGCGGGAACCCGCGATCCTGCTCCTGCAGGATCATGAACGACTGGGTGTATCCCACCGAACCGTCCGCCTTGCCGTGGTACGAGACCAGCCAGTGGCCATCGCCCAGTTCGATCGGCGGGAAACTGCCGCCGACGCGGTTGGCCTCCCAGTCGAACTTCGGCGTAGCCAGCACGTGCTGCCGCGCCTTGGGCGTAGCCAGGTCCGTCAACTCATCCGCCGCCGCAAGGAACATGCTGGGCTTGTCGACACCCGCTCCCACTTCGTATGCATCCGGCGTCCAGGGCCGATGCATGCAGACGTACTGCGGACGGCCATCGATGACGAGCTTGCGCGGGAACAGATAGACGTCTCGGTTATCGCCTTTCTCGGGGTCCGTCAGATGGGTGATGTAGGTGAATGCGTCTTCATAGCGCCCGGCGGACAAGGCGTCGAGATCCACGCGATACAGCACGCTGACCGTGACATTGGATGTGACAGCCATCCCCAGCCCATGTGAAGGATCGCGTGCCCACTCCGGCATGCAACAGGTCAGCTCTGTACCGGTCCAGTACGGGCCCGGCGGGAACATCCGACACGCACACGTCAGATACAGCTCCCCTTCCAGCCAGAACAGGCGAGGATCTTCGATGCAGCCGTTGGCGTGGTTAAGGGTGCGCCGGCCGTCAGACGTGGTGATCCAAAGCTTATCCGCATCCTGCTCCAGCGCCGGCGCCAGGGCGGGACGGCTGAAATCCGCCTCCCACGTCTCGCCGCCATCATCGCTGAAGGCATAGCCCAGGAAGATCGGATACGGCAACGGTTGGCCCGGTCGCTGCATGTGCGGCCATGGACCGGACGCCCGAAACAGCATGTGCAGGCGGTCGCTGCGCGGATCGGGCACGAACGCCGGATTGAGCACCATCTGGTCAGCCCAGGGGCAACCTGGCTGGGGCTCAAGAATCGGCGACATTGAACGGGTGAAAACAGCCAATTCAGACCTCTGGAAAAAGAAACGCCTGAGAACCCGCCGCCTCCACAATTGACCTAGGCGTCCTATTGGACTCTAGCACGTAAAAAACCTTTGGCAAACCATTTATGCTATGCAATAAAACGAAAATTGATGCAAATTTAATACAGTCAATAGTTTACAACGATGAAATATTTTCACAGATAATGATATTGTTTGCTGAGCCGTTATACGTTACATCTAAAAATGTCGCCCTACCCCGCTAAACGACCTAATGTGTGTTAGGATTAGCATGGTAGATGCAACACCCTTGGGAGACGCCTCGAATGGCAAACAGGACAACCCCTCGACGCGGGCGACGCAGCAACGGCGACATCTCCATTGTCGACGTAGCCGAGCGGGCTGGGGTCTCCATTGGCACTGTTTCGCGCGTTTTTAATCATCATCCCAGCGTGGGCCCCGAACTGCGCCAGCGCGTGCTCAACGCCAGCCGCCAGTTGCGTTTCGTGCCCAAGCTGCCCCATCGCTGCATCGGCGTCGTCACCGGCCGTCACAGCCCCGCCCTGCCGATCGGCTATGTCAGCGTGATGACCTCCCTGATCAGCCGGTATCTGGCTGCCGCCCGTTATGCAATCGAACTGATCGATATCGAAAACCTCGATCTCGCCGCCCAGGCCCACATCGAAGGCGTGATCGGGGTCATCTTTGACGATCGCTTCACGCGCCTGAAGAAAATCGCCAACCTCCCCTTGCTGACAATCAACCATCCCATGCCCGATCAGGGCGTGCATTCCATCAGCGCCGATCACTACCAGCAGGCGGTGCTCGCCACCGAGCACCTGCTCCAGCGCGGCCATCGCCGCATCGCTCTGTTGCAGATCGAACCGGACGAATGGGGCAACCGCGAGCGGCGCCGCGGCTACTGCGATGTTCTCCTGAAGCATGGCCTCGACGTGGATGAATCGCTCTTCCTCTTCACGCTGCAGCAGCCGGTCTATGATACCACCACGCGCCTCGTCCGCCGCGGCGCAACCGCCATCCTCAATTTCAGCGAAGACGCCAGCCTGGAAGTCATCCACCTGCTGAGCAATATCCTGGGTTTGCGCATCGGCAAGGATATCTCGATGATCTCCCTGGAGGATCTGCCGATCTACCACTACCTCACTCCGCCCCAGACCACCGTGCGTCAGCCGCTGGAAGAACTGGCCCGCCTGGCTGTGGAAAACATGCTCGAACTTGTGGAAGCCACCCGCGCCGGCAAGAGCAATCCCACCCCGATCAACCTCACCATCCCCAGTGAACTCATCGAGCGCGATTCCGTGGCCACAATCGATCCCGAATCGTGATCAGCGATGTGGACGATTTACCCCCCCCCGTGCCCGCCAATGCCAACGGCAGATTTTTGCGACAGGACAAATTAAAAAACGGAGAGGGAGGGATTCGAACCCTCGGTACGGTTACCCGTACACAGCATTTCCAGTGCTGCACCTTCGGCCACTCGGTCACCTCTCCTGAAGGCTTCGTCAATATAGATTGTTTGATAGCCGAGGCAAGCAGGCCAGATCCTTCAAAGAAGAAATCGCTCGATCTCCTCCGCTGTTTCCTCTGGACACCTGAGCCAGACAAAATTGGGCAAAATGACCAAATCTCCAAGGATGCCCATGCCCTTACGACAGGGATGAGGAGCCTTGGGCAATAAGCCGCACCTTGCCCTGCAAGCCAGCGGGTTCGATCGCCAGACTGTCAAAATCCTGGATCTCGTCGAATCGCTGGCCAAAAGTCCTGTGGATGTTGGAGAAGTCATAACGCGGCCCGTCCGCCAGGGCATTGATCAAGCGGTTGTAGACCTTGATCTCCAGCCGGTTCGCGCCGGGCTGGATGGCGTCGGTGAGATCCACGCGATACGGCGGGCAGAACAGCGTGGCAATGTGTTTGCCGTTGAGGAAGATCTCGGCTGCATCCTTGATGGGCACGTCGAGGAACGTAGCGTAGCCGGTGTTGCGACGGTTGGGGTTGCGCCGATGCGGTGCGATCGGCTTGGGCGCGTCGAACGCCAGGCAGATGCGGTGGCCCAGCCAGTGACCGGACAGCTCGAACGATCGGCTATACGTCGCCCCGCCCGCGAAGCTGCGATATTCCTGCCAATCCGTCCACAACCCTACGCGATCCAGCCGTCGGTGCTGGCCATCGGGGAACGTCAGCTCCCAGTCGTTTGTGATATCCTGCTGGTCGACGTCGACAGCCACCATCGACGGGCACAGCCTGAAGTCGCCCAGATCGGCATCATCGAGCTCGCGATCGGACAGCAGATAGAAGACCGACTCGTAGGCTGACAGCTCTCTGCTCAGTTCATGGATGCGGCAGGCCGTGCGGCGCATCGCGTCGAGCTCGTAGACGTACGCTCGTGCATCGCGGAAACGCGCCTGTAGGCGGACGGCCTGGTTGGCCGTGTTTGCTAAGAAGTACAGATCCGCGCCACCCAGCCGGCGATGGACATAACCGATCGACGGTGCGTTCTGCTCCAGTGAGACATCCGGCACGCACCATTGCTTCAGCTGTGCCATGTCCAGCGTGACAACCCGATGTGCATGCGGCGTCCGGTTCGAATCGAACAGAGCCTGAGCAAGCTCGCGGATGGCCCGCCCATCCCGCTGGCGCTCGAGATAGCCGGGCGGCTGATCGGGCACGCGGCCGAGCGCAACGACAGTAACGCCGCGGCCAGCTAGCTGCTGCAGCGCCTGCAATGTTGCCAGCGGCATCCGCTCGACCTGCGGCAGGACGATCACGCGATACGGCAGCGATCCCTCGTCGGCAGCCAATTGCAGGACCTGATCATCGACCAGATCGAAGTTGTATCCGGCCCGCAGCAGCTCAGTGGACAGCGCCAGGCCAATGTGGCTGCGCAGTGCGTTCATGTGATGCAGGTTGTCCTTCTCGGCTGACAGCGTCTGGTGCGCCCACACGTCATGATCGGGTAGATAGATGCCGACATCGACTACAGCCTCGCCCGCCCGCAGCAGCGAGGACACCGTCTGCAGATAGCGCGACAGGTCGCCCATCACGGGATGCCATGGATTGACTTCGTTGAAGTTGCCGGCGGCATAGAAAACCCATTGGGTTGGATCGCCGTCGGCTGGCCGATGGCACCAGCCGTGCCCGATGATCTGCGTCACGCCCTGGAGGAAGAACAGGTCTGCCTCGGCTTTCATATCCAGGGGGGTGGCGGCATAGGGGGGAGAATGAAGGCGCGTCCAGGTTTCACCGGAGACGAGGTTGTGGGGCTTGGATCGGCTGGAGGATGAGGCGATGCGAAGCGGCGTGATCTCGGTCCAGTCCGCCGGCTGGCGGATCTGTGATGCGCCGAGGGTCGTCTCGCCTTCGGGCAGGTCCACGTAGCGGTAGCTGGACAGCGAAGCCGGCGGCACGCCATAGGCCTGTACGCGCGACAGCACACCGCGGCTGTGCGCGAACTTTTGCAGCGGGCGCAGGAACCGCTCGTTGAGCAGCTCCGTGAGCGTCATCGCGTAGTCATGCTGTACATCATGAATCAGACGCGTGTGATCCGGATCGTCTTTGCCGCGATGAAAATACTCGAGCAGCAGCGGCAGAAACTCCGCCAGATCATAGCCGCGGCGCCGGCGGAACTCCGTCAGCAGATCTTCAGTCCAGTTGTTGCGGTAGGCCTCAAGGCTATCTGTGAAGATCGCGCGCACGCGCTCCGAGCCAGCCGCATCAAGCAGGACCGATCCCGCCGAATCCAGGTGCGCATGCAGCGCCGTTTCACTGTAGTGATCGAGCACCAGACCCTCGGCGCCGACGGCTGCGCGCTTAACCGCCTGCCCGGTGAGGGCATTAATCAGCAGGATTGCCCGTGACGGCTGCGGTGAAGTCGCGCTGAGGCGCAACTGCTGCGGTTCGATAGTGACCTTTCTGCCATCCTCACAAATTGCCGTGAGGATCGTCTCATGCTCTCCCAAGGTGGGACGCGGAATGTCGAGGGCTTCCGCCGGAACGCTGATTTCCAGTGTCTTGAGCTGCCGGGCAGCCAGTTGCGGAGGGATGTGCGGCCCGCCGAAGGGCCAGCCGCTGCCGAGCGTCAGGTCGAAGCGCAGCCCCAGCCGCTGCGCCTCCTCGGCTGCATGGCGCAACACCCGGCAAAAAGCCGGCGACAGGAAATGCGCATTCGTGATCCCATCGATCTCGCCATCGACACAAACCGGATAGATGTACGCCACTTCCACGCCACCGATGCCAGCCTGATGCATCAGCGTCAGTTGTCGCGTGACTTCCTGGCAGGAAATCGAAGGGCCAAACCACCACCACCGCATCATGATCCGGGCATCAGCCAAGATCGTCAGTGCGTCAGAAACGCATTGTGCCGAGGGCATGACACATCTATAACCATTTCCAATCATCGCGACCAGATGGTGGTGGTAATGTCGGTCGCCAGACTCGCATCGCCAAGGGTTTTATAGGGATTGTACGAATCGGTCTTCTCTGTCGTGGCGTGCCCATCCGCCCACAGGACGTTCACCGCGCTGGCGTGGCGGGCATGCAGACCGCCGCCGTGGCGCGTGGTGCCGAAGCTGTCCCAAAGGTCGTAGGCCCCGAACAGGCGGCTCTCACCATAGTACCGCAGCGGATTCACCGAATCCGCTAGCAGCAGTTTTGTGGATGCCGAGCGAATGATTTCCAACTTGGCGCTCGGCCCACTCCAGCCGGAACCAGGATCTTTGCGGTAATTAGATCCCATGTTACGCACGTTATAGCCGTAATGCGTCTCTTTCCAGAAGTCCTGGTTCAGCACGGCATCCGTCGGCTGGCGGCGGGAAACCCAGTCATTCTGCCGCTCGAAATCCGCTCTGCCGCCGAGAATCTCCATTTCGGGACAGGAATATATCGTGAGATTCTTGACGTAGCCCAGTGACCACAGTTCCGCCGGCCAGGTATAACCCGTGGTCACCCCCGGCATGTCCTTCCACGTCCGGCGGGGAAGATAGCCATTGTTGTCCATGGCATAGAAGCGGAACGTCATGCCCAACTGGCGGATATTGCTCAGACAGGCCGCTGTGCGCGCCGAACGACGTGCAGAGGAGAGCGTAGGCAGAAGAAGGGAAATCAAGATGGCCAGGATACCAATGACCACCAGCAGCTCGACTAGGGTAAACGCCTGACGGCTTTGATCGCACACCGGGCCATGGCCTCTCCCAAGGCGCCGACGACCAGGTGTCCTGCGGCATCGAGACTGGGCTACGGTTTTCATGGCAGATACCTACCTTACACACCGGAGGGTGCTAGCGTTTGATCCAGTTAACTATCCTGTCCAGAACCTGGGTTGCTTTCGCATCGTGAAGGGGGTCGAACGCAACGTACATCACACGCTCATCGTCGGCTGAACTCAGCAGCACCCATCGCGTTCGATCTTCCGCCTCGCCCCACAAAAGAGGAGTCGCCTTGTGGTAGCGGTCCACACGGACGATCTCAGCGTCCAGCGAAGAGGCGTCCTCGCCCTGCGCATCCACAACGCGCACGACGCGCTCGTATCGCGGGAAAAACGCATCGGGATGGTTGAGATACCGCGGCGAGCCGGGGCCATCCATGTACTCGGGGCCGAATACGCTCACGCCGTAGTTGATCGCGCCGGGGGAGAATCCGAAGGCCTCATAGGTGCGCGGCTGCCACACGATCAGCGCCGTGTCCGGCTTGACGCGGTTGATCGCCCGGCGGAACTTCTCGATCACCAGTTCGTTCATCAGCCAGGTACGGAACTCATGGAACTCCGCATTGATCGACTGACGGCCGCCCTTGGTCGTGTGCTTTCGCCGTTCCTCGGGCTCGGCATCCTCAAACTGCGGGTAGATGATCACGTTCGCCGGGGTCAGCTCGTAGCCGTAGCGTTCCTTGAACGCTTCGCCGCAGCCCTGACAGAAGCAGGCCCAATCAACCCAACCGCGGTTGTAGATACGTGGTTCGTCCAGCTCGATGGCGGCGATCTGGGGGTACTTGGTCAGCAGTTCCTCCACGATCCTGGCCATGTCGTCGTAGTGGCGTGCGCCCGAGATGGGACAGGGGGCTTCGCGCTGCGGCGGCTGGCCGGAGTCGACATCGCTGGACATGACCTGCCGCTCGTCGGGTTCGGTGGGGCGAGGACTGTGCTTGGTCATGATGTTGGCATGCACAGCAATGCCCACCTTATCGGCTGCCGCCAACAGGCGAGGCAGGTAGTCCAGGTCGTTTTCGACCTTGATCTTGCGGCCTTGGAACTCGTGCTCACCTTCGATGGTGAACTGGCTGGGGTAGACGCTGCGCGTCCGCACGCGGCTGACCTCCACCGAGATCGTGTTGGCGTTGAGTTGCTGGGCCCATTCCACCGCCTGCTCGGGCCCGACCCGTAAGGTGTCATTCTTGTGCATGAACAGCACCAGGGGCGTCTCTTTCAGGCCCGGTGAGTGAGGCTGATCGCGGACTTCCCCGGACTTCCAGCTTTCGTAGGAAGCGAACACATCGCGGATCACTTCGAAGTTGGGCTTGTCGGTGCGCTCGGGCAACGTGTGGGTGTAGGAGAAGACACCCATCCCCTGGGCGCCCTGCTCGGCTGCCCAGCGGGCGATCTTTTCATATCGCTCCATGTCGTAGTCCAGCCACGCAGGATAGAGCAGCGGGATGTACTGGAAGTGCTTGCCCACCCCCAGTACACCTGCGGCGCTGGAGCCATTCTCCGAATAGGCACTGCGGCCGATCGCCAGCACGCGCACGGAGGACGGCAGGGTCTTGAGGCGCTGGAGTTCCGCCCGGGTGAGCAGCCGATCGGGAATGATCAGCGTCGCCTCCTCGGGCACCTGATCCATCGCGCGAACCTCGCTGACCCTGGCGTGCTGGGAGAGCGTCTGCCGCCACGCATCGGCGTTGGGACCGTCGAGCACGACGATCTCGCCCGCCAGCGCCGTCTGCACGGCGAAGCAGACAAGCCCGCCCAGCATGCAGGACATGAATGATCGCAACGAAAACAGATCAATCCTGTACATCGAGTTCACCATTCCCTGCCAACGGCCAGCGATGTCCTCTTTGCGCTGATCTCAACCAAACTCAAGACCTGTATGCGACCTGCGCCCTCAGGCGTCATGCACCCGACGGCGACGACCCAACATCAATACGCCGCCGATCCCGGCCAGGCCCATCGCAGCCGGTTCGGGAATGGGCGCAACCGTGCCCTCGAGGACGATGTCAGGCATGATGCGGATGTATCTGACACTCGTGTTGGCTTCCAGGTTGCTCACCATGTACAGCCGAAACGTCGTTTCCCCGGTCAGATTCGGCAATCCAGCGAGGTTGAACGAGCCAGTGGCCTCAGCAAGGGCGGTGTCATTTCCCGTCACGCTGACCGTTCCGATGTCCTGAGCGTAGTTATCAAGACTGCTGCGAAGGTGAACAACGAAGGTCTCGCTGCTGGTCGCGTTTGTAATCTGCAATCCAATCTTGAGCGATGACAGATCCAGTTGCTGACCGTCCTCGACTTCGATCGTAAACGCGCCATAGACGTCTTTCTCTACGGCCGCCTCGATCGTCGCCACCTTCGCCCGGTTCGCAATACGACCCTCACTGCTGCCGTCAAGACGACCAAGAAAGTGATTATTACCCGTGCTGATCTCGGTTCCGCCGCTGGCGGTGTATTCCGAGACTGTGACTTGCTCAACGGCAGCCGTCATCTGAGCACGTGAGGAGGTGATGTACGTCAGATCAGAGCTGACAATCACTGCCGCATCGGCGGGCGTGCCGGCTGCGGCGATCGCGCCGATGCAGACACCGGCGAGAAGGGGCATGCGAGCGGATAGATGCTTTAAGAATTGGCGGGTCATCATCGTTCCTCTCCTTGATGTTGAAGTGAAGACGTTGAACATGCGGGATTCCTCCTAGACTTCGTTGCTCCGGTTCGAATCGCCGGCGTGTGACATGAGCAGATCGCGCTCCTGCCAGTTATTGACGTGTACGGTCGCGACGACCTTGTCGAACAGCCCACGCTGGATGGGACGCACCTCACCGGGATAGTCCAGCTCCCGCGGCGACACGCGGCGGAACGCCGCCAGTGCCGCGGCGCAGCCGGCGGCTTCGCCCATGGGGACGGCGTTGCCGGTCACGCGG
>CAZSJB010000048.1:0-10739 GCA_964606625.1 uncultured Tepidisphaeraceae bacterium
CCACGATGTTCTTGGCGATGTAGCGGGCCATGTAGCAGGCGCTGCGGTCGACCTTCGACGGATCCTTTCCGCTGAACGCCCCACCCCCATGAGCGCCGCGACCGCCGTAGGTGTCCACGATGATCTTGCGTCCGGTCAGACCGGTATCGCCGTGCGGGCCACCGATGACGAATCGACCGGTCGGGTTGATGTGGAAGATGATCCTGTCGTTCCAGTACTTCTGCGGGATGACAGGCTTGATCACCTTCTCTTTAATCAGTTCCTTCGCCTCTTGGCTGAACACGCCATCACCATCCAATACGCTTTCATCGTGCTGCGTGGAAACGACCACCGTATGCACGCGGACGGGCTTTTCATCCTTGTATTCCACCGTCACCTGGGATTTGCCATCCGGACGCAGCCAGGGCAGTTCGCCGCTCTCACGCACTTCCGCCAGTCGCTCGACGATCCGATGGGCCAGGTGAATCGGCAACGGCATGAGCACATCGGTTTCCGTGCAGGCATAGCCAAACATCAGGCCCTGATCGCCGGCGCCCATTTCTTCTTCATTCTTGCGGCCTTCGGCATTGTCGACGCCGCGGCCAATGTCCGGAGACTGGGCATGCAGCGCACTGAGCACACCGCAGGAGTGATAATCAAACCCGATGTCCGGATGGACATACCCGATCTCTTTGATGGTGTTCCGCGCCACTTCGGCGTAATCGACATGGGCGTTGGTACGAAGCTCCCCGGCGAGGATGACCTGTCCGGTGGTCACCAGCGTTTCGCAGGCGACACGAACGTCCGCGACACGCCCCTTGCCTTCTTTCTCGAGTTCGGCTTCCTTGCGAAGCAGCTCGTCCAGAATGGCATCACTGATCTGGTCAGCCACCTTGTCAGGATGGCCCATGCTGACAGATTCGCTGGTGAACAGGTGGCTGGTACGGCGGAATTCGGGCGACACAGTGGTTACCTCCGATGGCATAGACAATTCAAGAGAATGGATCATCGCCCGTGGCGGCGGACCCGGTTGTTTAGCGCCTTAAACGGCGAAAAAAGCACTCTACAGAACGGGTAGCCCCGTGGCAAGCATCCGGCAAGCCGGATGATCGGATGATTATTTCCCAGCCGATTCAAGACGCGGTCATCTGAGGCAGGCAATGGGTTCGTTTGCAAACAATTAAAACCTCCAACCCTCATTTTTGCGTCAAAAACACGGTTTTGATGGGTTCGATTGGGTTCGTTTTGGATTCGTTTCAGGGGTTCACAGGCTAGAAGATCGGCAGGTAAAAAAATTGACAAGGAAGACCGACTGTCCTCCTCGTATACGAAGTTTATGATCCCGATCACGATTGGACTCCCCTTGCCTGACAACAGAAATGCTCCCCAAAACCGCCTGCACTGACGGCGCGGAATCCCCCTGCAACACATCAAACTATATCCTAACAGACAGGCAGAATCAAATGCGATTCCCAAAAACTGCCGGATCTGAAAGACACAAGGCAAGGATGCCCGGGTAGCCCCATTCTGTCCCACTCGATCGTGATAGTCAGGAACCAAACCGGGCAACCTGCCTGTGCAATCCCTAGCTTCTCCGCAGGCGTTTCAGCTCCGCATCGCGGGAGCGCTGACGTTCGGTGGCTTTGCGGAGTGCGCGACGCTCCATCCAGTTCAGGCTGGCCATGCCACTGGCTGAAACCTTTGCCAGGATCTGGTCGATCCGCTGCTGTTCGATCTCCGCTTGCCGCTGAAGTTTTTCCCGTCGTTTCGCTGCCCGGCGAGCGCGAAAATCCGACTGCGGATTGCGCGTGATCGCCGGAGCACCGTATCCCCCCATGTCCTCGTCGCTGAACGCCCACGGCCCCTCGGCAATCAGCATCCTGCGGGTATTAAGAGAGTTCATCAGGCAGGTCAGACCGATCGCGACCAGCAACAACCCGCCAAACCAATAGCCGAGGCTCGCCAAGCCTATCATCATCATCAACACCCCGCCGACCATCCCGATGTTCACGGTAATCAGCATCGATTTGTAGTAGCCCAGTTTCGGCCAGAGGATCGATTGCAGCAGTTGTCCCCCGTCCAGCGGGAACACCGGCAGCAGGTTAAAGATCAACAACGCATAGCTGATGCCGTAAATCCAGAACAGGAACCCCGCCCAGTTCAGCAGTCGGCTGTCCACCACCCGCTCATGCACCGACCCGAATTGAAACGGTCCCAGCGGCCAGTACCCGATGATCGCAAACAACCCGGCTCCGCAGATCAGGCAGATCAGCACGTTGACCAGCGGCCCGCCGGCCACCGTCACAAATTGCGGCCACGGCCGCCGCGGCGCATACGCCATCGCCAGCCCGCCCAGCGGCGTCATCAGGATCTCATCCGCCTGCCCCCCCATCCATCGGGCTGCAAAGCAATGCCCGAACTCGTGTAGCAGAACAATCCCGAACAGCGCAGTCACAAACTGCACGCGCGGTCCCATCCCCCCCGAGCCGACCCCAAACAGCAGGATCAGCACCGCCAGCACCAGCAGCGCCGCGTGCGCCCGCACCCGGATCCCGAACGCGGTAAACAGCGGCACCGAGCCGGTCATCAGCCATTGCAGCGGACTCATCGGCTCGGAGGAGCGATCACGATAATAGGGACGGTCTTCCCAACCCATGGGCTAACAACCTTTGTCGTCAGAAATCAGCAGCCACCAACCCGTCTACCACGAAGCACGAGCGTTCGCCAACGTCAATGATCCGATGGTTCCGGCACGACTGGCGATTCGTCGGACGGTTTCTCGCGCCGGCGGAATACTTCGTACATCAGCAGTGTCGCAATGGTCTTGCCATCCTGAATCACACCGCTCCGGATCATATCCAGGGCATCGTCCAGCGGCGTGGGCGCCAATTCTATTTCTTCACCTTCTTCCAGAGCCTGCCCCTGATATTCCAGCCCGGTAGCAACGAAGGCGTACATCTGCTCGGACAGAATGCCCGGAGAGGTGTAGAACACCCCCAGCGGCTGCATCCGGTTTGCGAGATAGCCGGTCTCCTCCACCAGTTCCCGGCCCGCACAATTGATGGGCAATTCCCCCTTCTCCAGCGTTCCGGCCGGCAATTCCAGGAGGGTCTGCCCGACGGCATAGCGGCGCACCCGGATCAGCAAAACCTGCTCATCCTCCAGGATGGGCAGGATGATCACCGCCCCGGGATGCACACAGACCTCACGCCGATGCCGGTGTCCCCCTTCGGATGACGCCAAGTGATGCAGTTCCAGCCGCACCTTCACGCCATCGTAAATGACCTGTTTTTCAACCAGTTGAAGCGTCATGGGGCGAATTATACTCCAGCCCGCGCGGAATAGCTGCGGGTGTAATGCCCGCGATTTTTCTTGAATCAACCGTATTGTTTATGGCATCATGCATGACTCAAGGGAGCGGATGCATGTCTGAGCGGAAAAAGCAGAAAAACGAGAAACAGAAAGAGCAATCTGCGGTTGCCGCCAAACCTCGTCAAGCTGCGCGGTCCAAGCCCAGGCGCAAACCGCTCAAGCCGTATAACGTTATCCTGCTGGATGATGACGAACATTCTTACGCTTACGTCATCGAGATGCTGCATGTCCTGTTCAAGCATCCCATCGAAAAAGGCCTGCGTCTGGCTGAGCAGGTGGACACGCAGGGCAAGGCCATCGTCTTTACCGCCCATCGCGAACTGGCTGAGCTAAAGCGGGATCAGATCCACGCCTATGGCGCAGATGTGCGCGTTGCCAGCAGCGCCGGCTCGATGACCGCGATCATCGAGGCAGCCAAGTAATCTTCTTTGGGCATGCTTGCCTGCCCTCTTTTCCCTTCAACAGCTCACCGATCCCTCCATTGCATCCCTCGGGAGCAAAGGCCACCATGGTCGCATCATGTTCACGCCCAACTACGATGAATCAAAAGTCCCGACGTATACCCTTCCCGACCCGCTGCGCATGTCGGACGGAACGCCTGTGACGGATTCAGCGACATGGCAAACGGCTCGTCGTGCGGAACTGCTCAAGCTGTTCCGCACCCATGTGTACGGCCACATGCCATTGGGACGTCCACAGGCCATGCGCTTCGAGATGCTGGATGACACGCCCAATGCCCTGGATGGTCGAGCAATTCGGCGACAGGTGCAGGTCACGTTCAGCGATGAACCGGACGGACCATCCATGGAGATACTGCTGTATCTGCCAAGGGGAGCTGATGAACCGGTTCCGGTGTTTGTCGGGCTGAACTTCCATGGCAATCATACGGTCCATCGAGATCCCGCGATTCGGCTCAGCCGCCGCTGGATGCGATCTGGCGCAGAAGGCGCCGTCGACAATTGCGCCACCGAAGCAGCACGCGGCACGGCTGCGCAACGCTGGCCGATCGAGCAGATTGTCGAACGCGGCTATGGTGTGGCCACGATCTATTACGGTGACCTGGCGCGCGATGATGCGGACACCTGTTTCGGGCAGGATGTCTTCCGGCTGTTTTTCCGCCCCGATCAGACGCGCCCTGATCCAGATCAATGCGGCACGATCGGCGTGTGGGCGTGGGGGCTGTCACGTGCGATGGATTACCTGGAAACCGATCCAGCCGTGGACAGCCGGCGCGTGATGGCAATGGGCCATTCGCGTCTGGGAAAGACTGCCCTCTGGGCTGCGGCGCAGGATGAACGCTTTGCCGGGGTGATCTCCAATCAGTCCGGCTGCCTGGGCGCCACGATCAGCCGACGCTGCTTTGGCGAAACCGTGGGACGTATCACCACCAGATTCCCCCACTGGTTCTGCGCCAAGGCCGCCGCTTATACGGACCGCGAGCAGGAGATGCCTGTCGATCAGCATGAGCTGATCGCACTACAGGCGCCGCGTCCGGTGCTGGTATGCAGCGCACAGGAGGATCTGTGGGCCGACCCCCGCGGCGAATTCCTGGGCGCATTGGGCGCGGATCCGGTCTATCGCCTGCTGGGAACCGAGGGCCTGGCGATGCGGGACATGCCGGCAGTCAATCAGCCGGTGTTCAGCCGCATCGGCTATCACATCCGCCCCGGCAAGCATGGCGTCATTCCGGAAGACTGGAAGATCTTCATGGATTTCGCCGACCGACACCTCAGGCAATAGTGCAACTAGGCATTGCACGGCTGAAGCGCCTGCCCGAAGAGGGTCATGTTGCGGGCATCGGTAATGGTGACCTCAATGAGCTGGCCGATCAGCGACGGATCGCCATCAAAGACGACCACCTGATCACCGCGCGTGCGACTGGTGAGTTGGACTTGGGATTCGGTGGATTTTGATGCTCTCTTTTCCCACAGCAGTTCGACGTTGCTGGCAGGATAGGCGGTGCGCTTGCTGACCAGCTTGCTGTGGCCCTCGACCAGCACCTCGACGGTTCGGCCGATCATCTCGCGATTATTCTGGGCACACACTTCTGCTTGCGCTGCCAGCAGTTCATTGTTACGACGTTTTTTGACCTCTTCGGGAATGTCATCCTCGAATCGTTGGATGGCGATCGTTCCCGGCCGAGGCGAATACTTGAAGATGAAGCTGTTCTTGAAGCGGCATTCGCGCACCAGATCGACCGTCTGCTGAAACTCCTCTTCGGTTTCCGTAGGGAAGCCCACAATGAAGTCAGAGGCGATGCAGATATCCGGCATGTAGTCGCGGGCCCGCGCCACAAACTCCCGATACTGATCCACGGTGTACCCGCGGTTCATCAGCCTCAGAATGCGGTCACTGCCATGCTGGGCGGGTGCGTGCAGATAGCGGCAGATCCGCTCGCAGTCGCGCATTGCCTGCAAGGCCTCATCCGTGAAGTCGCGCGGAAACGAGGTAACAAAGCGCAGCCGTGGCAGGTCGGGCACGGCTTCGTGAATCTTATACAGTAGATCGGCAAAAGTCGTTTTGCGCCCGTCGCCGTGGTCGTAGCAGTAATGGTTAATCGTCTGGCCGAGCAGCGTGACTTCCTTCACACCGGCATCGGTGAGGCGTCGCACCTCATCGATGATATTCTGCGGCGGTCGATGCACCTCCGGCCCGCGCGTGTAGGGAACGACGCAGTAGGTGCAGAACTTGTTACAACCGCGGGTGATGCGGACGTAAGCCTGCGCGATATTGTCATCGGGTGAAAAGCTGCGCGACAGGTCGAGCAGTTCGAGATTGTCCTCGGCGGCTGCCAACGTGGAAGAACGGCGGACGTTGGAGCCCATCAGGGCGACCTGTCGGGAGCTTCGTGGCCCAGTATTTCCAGTCTCCTCCGTGGCGATCGCGCCATTGGTAACGGCTGCGTTGTGAACCAGTTGTGCCAGCTTGTCTAACTCGCCGGGCCCGCACAGCACATCCACATGCGGGAAACGCGCAAAGATGTTCTCGCCGTCGCGCTCGGCCATGCAGCCGATGACCCCAATCACCAGGTGCGGACGTGTCTGCTTCCAGTCGCGCATCTCTCCGAGGCGCGACCAGACCTTCTGCTCGGCATGCTCGCGCACCGAGCAGGTGTTGTAGATCACCACATCGGCTGACTCGCGATCCTCGGTCGATTCGTATCCCTGCGCGCGCAACTGCCCCAGAACCAGCTCGCTGTCGAGCACGTTCATCTGGCAGCCGAAGGTTTCAAGATACAGCTTACGTCGCATTTATCCTGATCTTCCGGGGCCGGCGACGATGTGTCAATTTTCGGCGATCGCCGCAGGCATTTCAGCAGAAGATTCCGCAATGATCCGATCCATTAGCGGGCACAACAGCAATGCCCATCGCCCATTCTCCCGAGGCCACAGGGAGAGCAACAATAGGCAAGCACGGGTGCCGCAATACGCGATCAACCCCGTGCCTGGCCTTTACCGTACCCGTGGCTGCGCTATTCTAGGCCACGCGAGACAGCATCGTCTGCTCGGTGGTTGCGGGCGGAACCCGGGTGCGAAGCCGGTCAAATGCGCCCAGTGCCCCAATGAAGAAACTGCCAAACAGTGTCTGCACGCCCGCTGCCGTCAGCGTTGCCCCCGGAATCACCCAACGCAGCGACTGGTCATAGTTCAGGTGTCCAAATCCGCCTGCACTCCACTGCACCACCGTACCACTGAGCAGGACAGCTCCGATGATCGTCATCGCCCCGCCTGCCATCAGCCCGCGCTCAATCGTGGCAAATCGGAAGAACCGCTCCATACGGACATCGGGCGGCGCCGATTCGGTTTTCACGGCGATCGTCTTGGTCGCCAGGCCGAACAGGAACACTTGGAAAGCGCAGATGATCGCCAGCGAGGAGAACATCAGTGTGTTCAGTCCAAACTCCACGCCCGCCACCTTCACGCCTGGCAGCGCGATCGCATATCCGATCAATCCCAGGGCCATCAGCAGCTTGGCTGGCTCGATGAACAGCCACCGCGGCGAATTGAGCAGGAAAAACCGCAGCGTCCGCCAGCCGTCCCGGAAGGTCTTGAGGTGTGGCGGGTGTGACCGCCGACCATCTTTGTGCAGGGTAATGGGCACTTCAGCAATCCGAGCAGCTGAACGGCACGCCTGGATGATCATCTCCGTGGCAAACTCCATTCCCGGGGCATTCAGGTTCAGACGATCGTACAATTCGCGCGTAAACCCGCGCATGCCGCAGTAGATGTCATGGATCGGTGCATGGAACCACCAGCGCGCCATCAGCGAGAACGCAGGATTGCCCCACCATCGATGCAGGAACGGCATCGCCTGCGGCATGATTCGTCCCCCGCCTGAAGGCAGCCGGCAGCCCTGCACCAGGTCGTATCCTTCCCGCAGCTTCTCCACGAATTTGGGAATCTCGGTGAAGTCATAGCTGTCGTCGGCATCGCCCATGAGGATGTATCTCCCGCGAGCGGCAGCGATGCCTCCCTGAAGCGCATTGCCGTAACCGCGATCGGCGACATGAATGACCCGAGCGCCCATTGATGCGGCGATTTCCTGCGAGCCATCGGTACTGCCGTTATCGGCAATGATGATCTCTCCCGGGATGTCATGTTCCTTCATGGCCCGCTGCGCCTTGGCGATGCAGGTTTCCAGGGTATCGGCTTCATTCAGACAGGGCATCACAACCGAGAGTTCGATCGCACCGGACGAACCACCGGTCCAGTTCATGGCTGTTACCTTCGCGGCCATATCAGTCTCCTCTGATGCGCAATTACCGGCGATCCGCTACATGTGCGGTGGCGGTTTCACCCGCACCGGCTGGCGCGTGATAAATCACGAATGTTGATGGAAGAACGGTTGCCTTTGCCGTTTGGAACCGGCGGCTGTAATTGACGTTCTCATGACGGCGTGCCTCCGGATCGACAAACCGATAGAAGAAGGTCTGCCACCACGATGCGCGGTCGATGAACTCAAATCCGCGGAAAACCGCAGGATTCTCGCCCAGCGGATGCTGAGGGCCGCCGTGGCGGAACTCATAGCGTGTGTGCTCGTGCAGCCTGCGGATCGCAGCCTGGGCGATCGGCGGAAGGTCTGAAGGATCCGGTACAACGCGCTGAACCATCGGTTGGATCTGCTTGGCAGCGCTGTAGACGTCCAGCACCCGAGCCAGTTGCCTGGCCTGGTAGGTTGTCATGGGAACCCTGGATTCATGTGCCGCATCGAGCACCATCTGCGGGTCCATCGGCTCAAGGCGCGGGAAACATTCCAGGTAGACGATGTCTCCCGGGTAATTCTCCAGGAACGACCGTCGCACCGGCGCGATGCTCTGTACGGGCAGCCCGGAATAGCATGTGAGGATCAGATGGTCATTGGGACTGGCGTACAGCCGAGTACCGGGATTCAGATCCCATTCCCGCATGATGTTGAAGATCTGCTGCATGCCTTCGGACTTCATGCGGTCCCGCTTCCACGAGTACTCCATCCCGACATTGACTGCCAGGAACGCCACGAACAGCCCTACCGCCGATGCGATGGCAGTTCGCTGCCCCAGCATCACCGCGAACGCGCTGAACAGGGCGGCGCCCATCACCAGCCCCGGCCCCACCCCCGGCAGCCAGGCGCGCTGGAAGGACAGGCTTGCAGCCGGGATCAGCAGGATGAACGCGACATAGGCGCCAATCGCCCAGATTGCCAGGTACACGATCCCCACGCGCCATTGCAGAATCTGCTCACCCCAGGCGGTCGGTAGGCGATGACGCAGCAGCAGTGCCACCCCCACGACGATCGGTCCGCTCAGTAGCAGCAACGTGACCGGCCATCGGCTAAGGGGCCACATCAGGAAGTCCGACCATTGCATCATCTCGCGGGCGCTGGGCACATCTCGGGCAACCTGTAGAAATCCGGTCAGCACGACCCACGGCGCCGCAGCAGCCAGCACAATGCCCCCAAACACTACCCACTTCAGGAAGATGCCATCGCGTCGCAGCGTCGCCAGGAACACCGGCACCAGCATTACGCCTGCGATAAGGAATGTCAGGATGTGCGTGTGAAACAACGCGGCGAAGACAAGGCCAGCCAGAATGAAATCGCGCCACTTGCCATTGCGGTAGATCCGCCATGCCATCAGGCAGCAGAGCGTCGCGAACAGAACGGTGGCTGAGTAGTAACGAGCCTGGCGCGACAGATGCACGATCGGGTTCGCGACCGCAGCCCCCACCATCGCCACCCACCCAACGCGCTCACTGAACATCTCGCGCCCCAGGAAGAACGCCGCCAGGACGAACCCCATCCCGTAAATCACGCTGGGAGCACGAGCCGCGATCGTGCGTCGCGACATGGCCGCATCAGTGTAGGTCATGCGCAGCACATCGCTCTCAACGTCCGGTTCAATGCCAAAGAGCTTCAGCGATCCGGCGATCGAGTACAGCGGCAGCCAGGCGTGATACACTGCCATACCCTTGTGCGAATAACTGGTGTCGCGGAACTCATACTCGGGGTGCTCCGGCCAGGGCTGGCTGAGCATGTTCTCATAGATAGGCAGACCCAGGTAGGAATCGGTCGGATAACCGTGCTGCAGAATCGTCAGGGCGTTGATGGTGGACTCGGCTTCATCACACCACATCAAAGGCTGGTCCAGCCGCCAAGTGCGTAAGAAAAGTGCCCCTGCCAGAACCAGCAGCAATGCAATCCGGCGCAGCCATACCCTGCAATGTTCACCTTCAATGGATGTCATGAAAAATGTTCCCACTCCCTTATGTGGCCGTACCCTCTCTCTGCCACAATCGGTCGATGTGTCCGACGACTGTAGTATGCCTCACAAATAATCCCCCCGTTCACACCCGCAGCCGGTCTTATCGGACCCGGGATGGGATTGTGCTGGTGATCAACGGACAAAGCAGTAAAATCACCTGCGACATTTATTGCGATCGGGGAACACTTGCTGGCGAAAATCCATTCTTTCGTGCTGATCGGAATCGACCCGCTGCTGTGCGAGGTGGAGACAGACATCTCGCAGCAGGGCCTGGAGCGGACGACGATCGTCGGATTGCCCCAGGCAGCCGTGAAGGAATCGATCGACCGGGTACGGCGGGCGATTCTCAACAGCGGATATGCCTTCCCCGGTCACCAGTTGTTGATCAATCTCGCACCAGCTGACGTGAAGAAAGAAGGTCCGGCGCTGGACCTGCCGATCGCGATCGGCTTGCTGCGGGCAAGCCGATCGATCGAAACGGATCGCCACCGCGACTTCCTGATCGCGGGCGAACTGGCCCTGGATGGACGGGTGCGCAAGATCAAGGGAGCGCTGTCGATGGCGCTGCTGGCCCGGCAAAAGGGACTGAGGGGCGTGATCCTGCCACAGGACAACTGCCGTGAAGCCGCTGTCGTCGAGGGGATCGAGG
>CAZSJB010000049.1:0-10725 GCA_964606625.1 uncultured Tepidisphaeraceae bacterium
AAATATCCCGCCTGCCACGTCACTTTCGTAATCCTGGCAGGCATAAATGATGTCGAACCCAGCCGTCCACAGCAGCACCGCCGCCGCCATCAGCAGTGCCGGCAATTCCACCGTGCCCGCCACCGCCACCCATGCACACACCGGCGCCAGGGCCAGCGCCGCACCCAGGTAATAATGGCACAGCCGCGTGAATCGCTTGAGCAGGGGGTAGGCACTGATAAATGCCAACACGGGCACTGAAAAGATCAGCGGCCAGGGATTGTCAAACCACATCCAGAATCCCGCCGTTGCCGCGATGAATCCGGCTGCGCAGGCAACCAGCCACCCCGCCACAAACCCGGCGCTCAGCCGTCCGCTGGGCAGTGCCCGACTAGCGGTTCGGGGATTGGCAGCGTCCAGCTTCGCATCCAGCAGCCGGTTGGCTGCCATCGCCACCGTTCGCGCGGTCACCATGCAGACCAGGATCAATCCCAGTATCCCCCAATGAGGCCAGCCCTCCGCAGCCATGAACGTTGCCAGCAATGCAAAGGGCAAGGCAAACACACTATGGCTGAGCTTGATGTCGGCTGCGAAAAGTCGCGCCTTCTCCAGCAGAGAGGTCGGCTGATTTGCCTTCACCTGCATGTCCTGCGTTGCGATACCCATCAATCTCCCTGTTCGGTGACTCAGTGGGGCAGACTATAAAACCCTACCCCTTATCCATCCATCCCACCTCAAAACTTTGCAAGGCGCCCAAACCTTCGGCAGGAGGGCTTCGTAGCATCCTTGACACGCTGTGTCGCGCCTCTATATTCAGTACACAAGCTGCTTGGGGTATGGTGTAACGGTAGCACGGCAGATTCTGGTTCTGTTTGTCTAGGTTCGAATCCTAGTACCCCAGTTCAAAAACCGCGTTTCTTCCGCCCAGGAAGGACGCGGTTTCTTTCTTGCGCAAGAGGATCAGGCCGGGCGTGTTTTGTGCCCCAGCAGGGCGACGACGGCGGCTTCTTCGGGGCAGAGGCGGGTGGAGGAAGGCAGTTCCTGTTTAGCCCGCTGGCGCATGGTTTCAATCGTGGCGCCATCCAGGTAGGCGTTGATGATTTCCGGGTGGATGTAGCATTTGCGACAGACAGAGGTCGTATTGCCCAATCGCTCGGCAACCTGCTCAACGGCCCGCACGACGTTCTTTTTGGCCTCGGCGGTTGAGTTAAATGCTCCGATGGCCTGGAGGGTTCGGGCAGCCAGGATCGTGCCCGCCCAGGTGCGGAAATCCTTGCTGGTAAAGGCTTCGCCGGCGATCTCCTGGAGATACGCATTCACGTCCGTGCTGGTGACATCCACCACGTTGCCTTCATCCTCCACATACTGGAACAGATCTTCGCCGGGCAGATCCTGGCAATGGCTGACAATCCGAGCAAGCTGGGGGTCATTCAAATCAATTTCGCGCTTTACGCCGCTCTTGCCGGTGAAGGCAAACCTTGCTTTCCCGCGCTTCACATGCACATGGGTGTCCTGGAGTGTGGTCAGCCCGTAATGGTTGTTCTGATCGGCGTATTCTTCATTGCCCACCCGGATCAGTGTCTTTTCCAACAGAGCCACGACGGCTGCCAGTACCTTCTCGCGCGGCAGCCCGCGCCGACGCAGATCTCGCCGAACGGCGCGCCGGATGCGCGGCAGAGCGCGGGCGAAATCCAGCATCCGTTCAAACTTGGCCTGATCGCGTACCTCGCGCCAGCGCGGGTGATAGCGGAACTGCTTGCGTCCACGGTCGTCGCGGCCGGTGGCCTGGAGGTGGCCGTGCGGATGTGGACAAATCCACACCTCCGTCCAGGCAGGGGGGATCGCCAACGATTGGATGCGCTTCAGCGTGGCCTTGTCGCGCAGCGGGCGCCCCGAAGGAAGGCGATAGCTGAACCCCTTGCCGCGGCGCTGGCGAAGAATTCCCGGCTGATCGTCGTTGACGTATCGCAGCCCAGCCTGTTTGGCTGCGCGCCGCGGTACGGCGGTGCGCTTTTTCTGGGATCGGGTTGGGGTGGATGTCGTCATGTTCCTGCTTGAGCGTAATGGATGCGCGGCATTTTTCGGAACGGCCTTATTCCCTCGGGATGTTTGATGAGGCGCTTTCCTTGTTTGAGGCCTGCTGTTGCTATCCACGGCAGTCGGCAATTCTGCTATCCTCCTTACTCCATGCGGATGTTGACAACCTTTGACGATGAAGCGCAGGCGCGCCGGTTTGGCGATTACCTGCTCACGCAGAATATTGATGCAACTGTGGAACCGGCTGCGGATGGATGGGCGATCTGGGTCGTGGACGACGATGATGTGCCCTTGGCGAAGGACGAACTGCGGTCGTTCGAGCAGAACCCCAACCATGCCCGCTACGAAAGCGCACACCGCGAAGCCCAGCGTGTGCGCACCCGTCGTGAGCAGCAGCAACAACGCCTGGCGCATAACTACATTGATGTCCGCACCAGTTGGGTGCGTTCGACACATCGCCGCCTGCCCGTCACGGTGACGTTGATCGGGGTCTCGGTCCTGGTGGCACTGCTGACAGGGGCGATGATGGGTGAAAGAATCCCCGCTGCGGCGCAATGGCTGCGATTTTCTCCCACGCCGGGACAGATGGGCTTTGAGGCGATTCTCTCAGGGCAGGTCTGGCGCCTGATCACGCCGATTTTTATTCATTTCGGGATCATCCACCTGTTTTTCAACATGCTCTGGATTGCCGACATGGGCCGGCAGATCGAGCGTCAGCGCGGAAGCTGGCGGCTGGCGGGGCTGGTGCTGGTTGCAGCCGTCGTGTCGAACGTGCTGGAGCACCTGTTTGATCTGGGGCTGGATGTGTCGGGAATCGTCCACTTCGCGCCCGGCGGATTTGCCGGAGGGATGTCGGGGGTGGTGTACGCGCTGTTCGGATTCGTGTGGATGCGCAGCCGATACGCGCCCGAGCAGGGGATGGGCATCTCGCAACAGGTCATTGTGATTCTGATGATCTGGCTGGTCGTCTGCATGATTGGCTGGATGCCCATTGCGAACATGGCCCACTTCAGCGGCTTGGTGGTCGGGCTGATCGCAGGCTGGGCGCCGGTGCAGTGGCGCCGGTGGCGACGGGCACGTTGAGGGGCATCGCCCCCCAAGCGCGGGGCGGAGGAGGTGGTATGGGTGATCGGACATCACGGCTCTCCAGGAGGGCTGCGCGCATTGTCGTCATGGTGGGCTGGGTGGTTGTCGCCTGCGCCCTTTGGGCGGCAATCTTCATCGGGGTGATGTGGGGGCACGTCTGGATGCAGCGGAATTACGGATGGCGGCCGCTGGCCGAGAGCGTTCCGTGGGCGACGATGGATTTGCTGCTTGGGGTATGGATGATGGGGTGTGCGGTTGCGGCGGCTGCGGTGGGCCTGCTTGGTTATCGCGGCCTGCTGCCGGGGACATCACGGCGGATGCGGCGGTGAGGGGTGCTTGGGTGGGCTGGGTCAGCGCCGGGCTAGCAGGTCGATGAGCGCCCTGTCGTACGGCTGATCGATCTGGATGGGGTGATATTCGCAGTCGGCATCGTTGGCGGCCTTGCGGATCTGGGTGAGGAACTGCTGGACCTGGGTGCAGTAGGTGTCGCGCAGGTCGTCGGGGTTGATCTGGATCTTCTCGTTGGTCTCCAGGTCCTGGAGGGTCACCTGGCGATCGTAGGGGAGATCGAGTTCGGTCCTGTCCAGCAGGTGCAGGAGCATGCACAGATGCTTGCGATAGCGCAGGTGTTGTAGCGCCTTGACCAGTGCATCCGGCTCCAGCCACAGATCGGAGATGAGGATGACCAGGCTGCGGCGGGGCAACCGCTCAGCCAACGCGTGAAGCTGGTTGGCCAGATCGGTATGCCGCCCCGGCTGAAGCTGATCGAGGGTTTTAAAGAGGCGATCCAGATGAACGGGGGAGGAACCGGGAGGCAGCTCAACCTTGACCGATTCATCGATGGCGACCAGTCCGGCCAGGTCCTGCTGCATCGCCAGGAGATACGCAAGACAGGCAGCCAGGTGGCGGGCGTAATCGATTTTAGGCATCACGGATTTCGTCGCTGGCTGTGGATAGCTGACCGCCAATGGATTTTCGCCAACGGGATAGCGCATACTCGCGCTGGTGTCGAGGACGAGGGTAGCGCGGAGATTGGTCTCCTGCTCATACAGCTTGATGTAGTACCGGTCTGACCGGGCATAGGCGCGCCAATCCAGGTGTCGTAACTCATCGCCCGCCACGTATTCCCGATGCTCGGAGAACTCAACGCTGAACCCCCGATGCGGCGACTTATGCTGCCCGGTAATGATCCCCTCCACCACCTGCCGAGCGGTAAGCTGAAGACGCGAAACCTTGGCTGCATCGGTGGGGGCGAAGAACTTGTAGCGGTGGTGGGGCATGGTGTTGAGATTGGCTATCTGTTACTTGTGGCTCACACGGCGTGGAGGCCCGAACCGGTGTCGCCGGGGTGAACAGCTTTCCCATCGCGAAAAGTAGCAAGTACCCAATTGTCCATCACGCCATTTCGTAGATCTCTATCATCATCTCGCCATACTCTCGTTCGTCGGTTTTGTTGAGCTTGGGCAGCTCGAGTTTATCTCGGGCGTCATGACGGAAGATCAGGGTGGCGCCGGGTTTAAGATGCATGTGAGTCAGGTGGAAGACGAGCTGAATGAGCTCGTCGGGACGATCCCGCACAAAACGGTAGGGTGGGTCAAGAAAGACCAGGTCCGCGCCGATGTCGCCAGCCATGCTGGGGCGGGTGGTGGCGCGTTCGAACCATTTGAAGATATCGCCCGGGATGATGCGGGTACGGTTCTGGAGGCGCAGCTTGGCGATGTTCTGGGTCAAGCGGGCGAGGGTGGAGCGGTCGGCTTCGAAGAAGGTGCAGAAAGCTGCGCCGCGGCTGAGCGATTCCAGCCCAAGGCTGCCCGTGCCCGCAAAGCAGTCGTAGATGGTCGCGCCAGCAATCTGCGGCGCAAGGATATCAAACAGGGATTGCTTGGCCCGATCGGTAATGGGGCGGGTCTGTTCCCCGTCGGGAGGGATCAGCTTCTGACCACTCATTTCTCCGCCAATAATGCGCATACACAGAACGTACCGGTGGAGCTGATGTGAGGCAAGTTGTCGGGTTGCCAGCCGGGGCGAAGGCGGCTTTTGCCGCATCCTGCCCCTTTTACGGGGGTTTGGCTCGGGATTTGTTGGGACGTGCAGTACCGGCGTTTGCCGGGCCCGTGTGCAGGTTTTTAATTGGAAGGATCGTCCCATGAAAGCGCTTTGCTGGTGTGCTCCTTACGTCGTGAAAGTCGAAGAGGTGCCGGACCCGACCATTCTCGACCCGCGTGATGCGATTATCCGCATCACTTCCACAGCCATTTGCGGCTCGGATCTGCACCTGGTCGACGGATTCATCCCGTTCATGAAACCGGGGGACATCATCGGCCATGAGCCGATGGGAATTGTCGAAGAAGTGGGCAGTGGAGTGGATAAAAGCAGACTGAACAAGGGAGATCGCGTGATCGTGCCTTTTACGATCAGTTGCGGAGCCTGCTTTTACTGCCGGCGGGAGTTGTGGAGCTGTTGTGACAACACCAATCCTAAAGCCGCCCTCGGGGAGAAGATGTTCGGCTATTCCACCGCGGGAATCCTGGGTTATTCGCATCTGACCGGCGGTTATGCCGGCGGGCAGGCCCAGTTCCTGCGCGTGCCGCTGGCTGAC
Source organism: uncultured Tepidisphaeraceae bacterium (assembly GCA_964606625.1). Lineage (GTDB taxonomy): Bacteria > Planctomycetota > Phycisphaerae > Tepidisphaerales > Tepidisphaeraceae > CALEKX01. Next base: position 5,702 of record CAZSJB010000049.1, read on the forward strand.
GTGAATTGTCAGAAGGTGCCTGACGATCTGACCGACCACCAGTTACTGTTCCTGTCGGATATTTTTCCCACGGGGTACATGGCGGCTGAGAACTGCAACATCCAGCCGGATGATACTGTCGCCGTCTGGGGCTGCGGCCCGGTGGGGCAATTCACCATCCGCAGCGCGTTCCTGCTGGGCGCCCGCCAGGTGATCGCCATCGACGATGAAGACCTCGTCCCCGAGCGCATGGAAATGGCCCGCCAAGCCGGCGCAATCACCATCAACATGCATGATGAGTATGTCTACGACCGCCTGCTCGACCTGACCGGCGGAATCGGCCCCGATGCTTGCATCGACGCCGTCGGCATGGAAGCCCACGGGTACACCTTCATCGATCACGCCTACGACAAGATCAAGACCAGCCTGTTTATGGAGACCGATCGGCCCAATGCCCTGCGACAGGCGATCAACTGCTGCCGCAAGGGGGGCACACTCTCCGTACCGGGGGTTTATGGCGGCCTGGCGGATAAGATTCCGCTCGGGGCACTGATGAACAAGGCACTGACGGTCAGGACCGGCCAGACGCATGTACATAAATATGTCCCCAAACTGCTGGAGCACATCCGCAACGGCGACATCGATCCCAGCTTCGTCGTGACGCACCGCCTCCCGCTGACCCAAGCGCCCGAAGCCTACAAGATGTTTCGCGAGAAAAAAGACGGTTGCATCAAGGTGGTGCTGGATCCGGCGGCGTAAGTTATTGTCACCGGTGGAGCATCTCTCTTTCGGCTGTTGGTTTACCGGGGGTAAATCTAATTTTTTGCCCTAACCAGTGGGTGTGCTGGCTGTCGGATGTCTGTGAGGGCGTCGGGGGGAGATGCTGGGCCTTCCTGCCTTGCAAAGCCGTTCATTTTTACCAGGGGGAGCCGTGATTTGGACATCCCGGGTGGATTTTGAAGCATCGAGAGGGTCGGCTGTGCGATCCATGCGAAGCCATTGGAGGAATTTTCAGGTGAGATCCTGGATCGCAGAGCCGCAGATAACCGCGGCTGCTTGCGCCCAGCCGGCTGCCCCCGGGTATCTTCGTTGCGCAGCGGTGCGCGCGCTGAAAAAAAGCGAAGCCACTTGTGGAGGTGTCGGTGACGATTGGCGAATGCCGGCGAGGGTGGAACGAAAATCGGCGCCCACGAGCAAAGCCACTTGGACGTTGCGCGCCGGTGCGCGAGGGTTTTCACGGTTTGGTGCGGATTGCTCACTGCCGACTCCTCTTGCTTCCGATACCCATCGTCCTGCATCATGCCACACCATGAAGTACAAACGTCCGCCGCTGCGGATTCAGCCGACGACGCTTTGGGATTATCCTTCGCAGGATTATGGCGAAGGGCAGCAGGGGATCCCGGGTTACAAGGGGGCGACGCCGTCTTACATTATCTGGAACCTGCTGATGCGCTACACGAAGGAACGTGATCTGGTGGTCGATCCGTTTGCCGGATCGGGCACGACGCTCGATGTGGCGCGCGACCTGAATCGGCGGGCGCTGGGATATGACGTGCATCCAACCCGCAAGGACATCTTCCGTGTCGATGCCCGCAAGCTACCACCGGAACTGACTGGCAAGGTCGATTTCGTCTTCATGGATCCGCCATACTCCACACACTTGGACTACGGTGACGATCCGCGCGATATCGGCAAACTCGACGCAGCCGGCGGCGAGTATTACGCCGCAATGGAGCAGGTCTTTGATGAAACAGCTCGAATCCTCAAACCTGGCGCCTACATGGGGTTGTATGTGAGCGATTCGTATGTGCATGGGAACCCGGGGCGGTTTTATCCGATCGGGTTCGAGCTGTTTTCGCGCCTACGCCAGCGGCTGACGCCGGTGGATATCATCAGCGTCGTGCGTCACAACAAGACGCTGGAGATGGGCAACTATCGCCGGGCCGCCGAGGAGGGAAACTTCTACCTGCGCGGATTCAATTACCTGTTTATCATGCGAAAGGATGAGGGCGCCGCCGGGCTGGGTACTCCAGCGGGCGGATCAGCCAAGGCCAATCGTCCGCGACCCAAAGGACAAGCCAATCGTCATCGTCGTCCGGCTCGCAAGGACAGCTACCGGAGGAAACCTTGAAGCGTTGGAAAACCGCAATCGCGGGATATGGGCAGTCAGGCCGCATCTTCCATGCGCCGTTGATCCAGCGCACGCCGGGGCTGGAACTGGTGGGGTTTGCTTCGCGCGATGCCCAGACGCGTGCTCGCATCGAACAGGAAACGCAACTGAAGGCGTATGACGGGATCGATGCGGTTTTGGCTGATCCACAGGTGGAACTGGTTGTCCTGGCAACACCGCACGACACGCACGCGCCAATGGCAGTGGCGGCACTGCAAGCCGACAAGCACGTTGTGACCGACAAGGTGATGTGCCTGAACCTTGCCGAGTATGAGCAGATGCGCCAGGCGGCGGAGCAAAGCGAAAAGCTGCTGACGGTCTATCACAATCGGCGCTGGGACGGGGATTTTCTGACGGTGCGCAAGCTGCTGACGGAGGGGCGCATCGGGGAGTTGCGCTGGCTGGAGCTGAACTGGAGTAAGTATGGCATGTGGCGGTCATGGCGTGGCTCGCGGGCACGAGGCGGAGGGCGCGTGTATGACTTGGGCGCGCACCTGATCGACCAGGCGCTGCTGCTGATCGATCAGCCGGTGGTGCGGGTGCAGGCGGAGATCCAGCGGGATTGGCCGGACGCGGATGTGGAATCGCAGGCGATGATCACGCTGGTGTTCGAAGGGAGTGGCCGGGCGATCATCGATGTCGGCTGCCTGACGCGCTACCATAAGCCGCGTTTTCACGTCGTGGGAACTGAGGCCACCTTCGTGAAGTTTGGTCTGGATCCGCAGGAGGCAGCACTAAAGGCGGGAGATCTGGATTCAGCGCGTGAGCCGGAATCCGAATATGGCCGGCTGATCACAGCCGAGGATGAGCAGATCATTCCCACCGAAGCCGGCCGCTGGTTGAGTTTTTATGAAAACGTCGCCGCCACCCTCAACGGTGAAGCCCAATCGGCTGTCACGCTCGATCAGATGCGCCGGCTGATTGCGGTCATTGAGGCGGCATTTGAGTCGGAGCGCATGGGCCAACCGATTGCCTGTTCAATTTAGCTTGGCTGAGGACCAGCAATTTGCCGCATAATCACGGTGCTGGAAGTGATGGCAGGGGTGGTTGGGTTCAATCAGGCCTCAAAAATGTACGAAACGGACCCAAGTGTCCGTTGCGCCTGGCGGCGGCAAATTGCCCCGAGGGAGGCCGGTCGGATACAGTTGACGAGAATTGTGGTACAGGTGTCTGCCGTAATGATGTGCTGCGTAGTGTGAAGGGCAGACGCCTTGTGCCATCAAGAAAACAATCAACGTTTAGCAGGATGACAGGAATGCGGTTTACGAAGATGCATGGGCTTGGGAATGACTATGTGTATGTCAACGGCTTTGAGGAGACGGTAGAGGATCCAGCCGCCGTGGCACGGAAGATCTCCGATCGCCATTTCGGCGTGGGAGCCGATGGGCTGATCATGATCCTGCCCTCGGATAAAGCCGATGTGCGCATGCGCATGTTCAACGCCGACGGCAGTGAAAGCGAGATGTGCGGCAACGGCGTGCGCTGTGTCGCCAAGTACACCTATGACCACGGACTGTCGCGGAACAATCCGTTGAAGGTGGAGACCGGCAACGGGGTGCTGACACTGTCGCTACAGGTCAACGCCAAGGGCAAGGTTGAGCAGGTGACGGTCGACATGGGCAAGCCGGTGCTGGAATTGGCGCAGATCCCCGTTGACCAAAGCCAACTGGCTGGCCAGGGGGGCAACGAACATAGCTGGAAGATCGATCTGGGTGACACAGCCGCGCCGATGGAGTGCATCTTCGTCTCGATGGGCAATCCGCATGCGGTGATCTTCGAGCAGAACGTCGATCGCGTGGATCTGCCGGTGGTGGGACCACTGGTGGAGCATCACAAGGCATTTCCGCGACGGATCAATGCACACTGGGTGGAGGTGATCTCGCCGCGTGAAGTGAAGATGCGCACCTGGGAGCGTGGCAGTGGGATTACGCTGGCGTGCGGAACGGGAGCGTCGGCTGTGTGCGTGGCGGGGGTGCTGGCAGGAAAGACCGAGCGGAAGATCCTGGCGCATCTGCCCGGCGGAGACCTGGAACTGGAGTGGCGCGAATCGGATAATCACGTTTACATGACCGGTCCAGCCACGGAGGTGTTTAGCGGCGAGTTGTATCAGGAGGATTGACCTCAACCCGAGGAGGAGGCGATGGAGGCACCGTGCCTGAGCATGCATGAGCTGATGAACGAGGGGGGCGGCGATGGGCCCGATTCCGATCACCCGGGGTTCAATGGTGGTGAAGATCCGCTCGGGAACATCGCGGTTCTGCATCCGCCACAGCAGGCGTTCGACGGTGTGGCTGCCGACGGTTTCGACACGGATGTCAATCTCAGCCGGCTTGGGCATTAACCCGATCCGGTAGGGCTGCTCGTGGTTACAAGTGACAATCTCCACCTTGCCTGGCCCGATGGCCATACCAGCGCAGAGCGCATGTCCTGTTTTTTCATCCAGCGAATCCGCATCTTCTCGGCTGCGGTCTGGATTATCGGGAAGGACGCATCCCTGGCTTGCTCAACCGCCCGCATCAGTAAGGCGTTGCATTGTTGTCCTCCACCAAACAAGGGAAGGGTCAATTTGTTTTGCGGGTTTCTTTGGAAATTACCGTGAAAGTCATGCTGGGAGCGGTTCGAGCTGTTCGGGAGTGAGACTGCTGATGCTGAGTGGTTTCATCTTGCGATTGGGATCGGGGTGGGGAATGGCTGACAGCAACACTTTCGTGTAGGCGTGGCGGGGGTTATTGAAGACTTCCTCCGCCGATCCCTGCTCCATGATCCGCCCGCGATACATGACGATCACGCGATCGCACACATGGCGGATCACGTGCAGGTCGTGCGAGACGAACATCATTGTCAGGCGGAACTCCTCTTTCAGTTCACGCAGCAG